>NZ_JBNPLX010000003.1:0-179328 GCF_050313695.1 Bariatricus sp. SGI.161 | reverse complement strand
TTCACCGTAGGCAATGATGAGAGCTTCTACATATACTTTTCCAATAGCTGCCAGACCGACAATTCTCTGAACGTACTGAATGAGGTCAGTATCGTTGCAGAAGAACAGGTTCAAAGCATCCTGCCATATTTCAGCTCCTTTATCACTTGGGGAAACAGCAGTTACTTTTGTAATATAGTCTTCAGCAAGATGTTCTTTAACTCCCAATAATCCTTTCGATAATTCATAGGTGGCAGTTGGTGTATTAAGAACCATGCCCTCAACATCTAAAGCTGTAGGTGGTTTATACAACATTGGGCGGGCTTCCTTTAGTGTGGCAGTAATGTTCTTGGAATCCCTGCGTTTGATGACAAAGGAGCGATATTCTAAGGCTTGTTTGTACATCTGATAGGAAGCATTCTGGTCTGGAGTAAACAATTTTTCTGCACGTTTGATTCCAACACTTGCAATGAGTTCTGTGGCTTCTGTTTTTTCCATATTCAGTTTTGCTTTTTCAATCAGGAATTCCGATTCTTTCATCTGAAGATTCGTTAATTCCTGGGCTGTTGCTTGAGCCATTTCATTTGATTCATCCCAATAAATATTGTTGTAACGCATATATCCGTTGGACGGATTGTACAGAAGTTCCGAGTTAAAGACAGAAGCAAGAATCTCTGCCTGACCTACGTCCGAGTAGTCTCTAGGCTTGTATTTTGTTTCGTAATTGAAATATTCTGGTGGAATATATCCGTCTTGTTCTGCGATACGTTTGGCAAATCTCTGTGCACTTTTCCAAATGGAAGAAAGTTCATCATTTTCAAGTGGTGGAACACAGCGGTCAGCTTCTTCCAGAAACTTTTGGTGTGCTTCTTCTGTATTTCCATATCGTTTGATAATTCTTCCTGCGATTTGGGAGAGGGTGCTGTTACGGGAGCCTTCCATAATAGAATCAATGTCATTGGTACTTTCAGAAATTACATCTGTTATAAGGGCAGTGCCAGAAATGATTTCAACATTTGGATTATTTGTTCCAAAGAAGAAACGGGAAGTATCCAGAGCGTTCTCATCAAAATATGGAAACTGTTTCTGTATTTCTTTTTTGAAGCTCCTGTAAGAAACAGCATCCGTAAATTCAGTTGTAGGGAAATAACAATGGAAACGAGGACGAGCCTTTGTTCCATTTTTCTCTTTCATATGGTTACGACTGTAACAGACTGCAAACATTACATTTGGAAAGGTATTTGCAACATCTTCTGGAAATTTCCATTCTGCTGGATTATCAGAAAATGTATTATCGCAGTCCATTTGGATGCAGTTTGCTGAGATGAAATTCTTTTCATTTCTGTAGTTGTTCAGAAATTTGGCACAGACATGATCTTTGTTAACAGCTTTTTTAAAAGATGTTTCATCTGTTACGGTTACTTTGTGGGGATAAAGGCAGTTGGCTTTATTCCCGATGGAATTGGAATGATAGATTGTAAATTCGGGCATGTTCACTGCCTCCTCTCTTTAACGTTTTTTGTTTGGTGCTTCTAAGTTGGAAAGTTGCTCGCAGAGTTTGTTGTAATTGACCAAGGCTTTTTTCCCTACATACATGACGGGAAGGCTTCCTTCCTTTAACATGTAACGAAGAGTATATTCTGATAAAAGCCCTGTCTGAGCAATTTCTCGTATTGTCATCATATTCGGTGTTTTATATGACATAATATACCTCCTTGCGTGAGTGATGTTATACAAAACATTATAAAACAGATAATGATAAAAAACAACGGGGTAAAATAATTTGCTAAAAAAGCCTAAAAATCAAGGGAAACAGAGAAAAGTTACGCCAAATAGTTTGTAAAATACATTTGATCAAAAAAATAAAGTGAGTAATGTGTACTTGACAATATATAACGAAATGTATATGATAGGAACATGAAAGAGTTGGAGGTACAAGAAAATGACGTTACCAGAAAGACTAAAAGAATTACGTAAAGAAAAACATATGACACAGGCTCAGCTTGCAAATATTTTAGGAGTGGCTAAGGGAACTGTTGCAATGTGGGAGATGGGAAAGAGGAATCCTAGCTTGGAAACTTTGGAACAAATGAGTGCTGTATTTGATCGTACCGTTTCGTATATTATGGGAACTTCAGATGACCCAAGTTCTCCAGAATTATCTGAATCTGCAATACAGCAGTTGGGTGCCTGGGCAGTTGAAGAAGATTATATGGAAGTTTTAATGAAATATCTAAGATTGGATGGAAGAGGAAAAGCGGCAGTTGAAGCACTTATTAATGCGGAATTCAATCTTTGCAAAGCAGAAAATACTTTACACTCCAGAGATAATTTTCAACTTACAATAAGAGTAAAGCCAGAATAAACTACACAAAACCTCTTGGAAAAAGAGCATTACTTTCTACTTATACATAAGCCGAATTAACTTGCGTTTTTGAGGCATATGAGTGATGTATATACCAGGAGGGATGACGATGAAATTAAGTGTAATAAACACAAGGGCAGATTCGCAGCAAAGAAAACTGCGTGTCTGTGCTTATGTACGTGTATCCAGTGATAAGGATGCACAGATGGAATCATTAGAGAACCAAGAAGCCTATTTTAAAAGGAAATATGCCGAAGATGATACTTGTGATTTTGTGGGTGTATTTTCTGATGCAGGGATATCGGGTACAAGCGATAACCGCCCGGCATTCCAGAAAATGTTGGAGTGCTGCCGTAATGGGGAAATTGATTTAATTCATACAAAATCTATTTCCAGATTTGCAAGAAACACTGTTACGGTACTTGAAGTATCAAGAGAATTGAAACTGCTAGGAGTAGGTATTTATTTTGAAGAACAGAATATCAATACCTTATCAGCAGAAGGGGAATTGATGCTCACAGTACTTGCTTCCTTTGCACAGGCAGAAGCATTTGACATGAGTGAGAACCAGAAATGGGCAGTTAGAAAGAAGTTTGCTCGTGGAGAGGTCATGGTCAATACCAACCGATTCATGGGATACGATAAAGATGCAGAGGGAAATCTTATTATAAATGAAGCAGAAGCGGAAGTTGTTCGCATGATTTTTAGACTGTATCTTGACGGAAATGGTACGCATCGGATTGCAAAGATTTTAAATGCCAGTGGTATTACGACTGTAACAGGCGGACGTTGGTATGAAAGCACGATTCGCCAAATGCTTAAGAATGAAAAGTATAAAGGAGACTGCCTTTTACAGAAATATTATGTTCCAAAAGTTGGAGGCGGTACAATAGTTAACAAAGGTGAACTTCAGAGTTATTATGTTGCAGATAACCATGAACCGATTATCTCAAAGGAAGATTGGGAAGCTGTACAACGTATCCGGGAAGAAAGAGCGAGAGAAAGAAATATTGAAACTGAGCATACGGAGAAATTTTCGAACCGTCATGCACTTACAGGAAAACTGATTTGCCCATATTGTGGAAAGAAATTGCGAAGGCATTCCGCATATAAAAAGTGCATATGGGCATGTAGTACTTATATCGATAAAGGGAAAGAAGCCTGCCGGGGCATCCGCATTCCAGAAAGTGTTACGGATGAATGGCAGATTACAGAACCAATAGTAGTAAGGGAGGTGAGTGCAGATGGCAAGAAATATTACAGTTATTCCTCCAATAGCAAAGCTGACGGAAGGGAACACGGCAAGGAAAGAGATACCAAAAATCAGAATGGCAGCATACTGCAGGGTATCAACAGACCAAGAAGAACAGTTATCAAGTTATGAGAACCAGGTGAATTATTATACAAATTATATTATGAACCATCCAAACTACGAACTCATTGGAGTATATGCGGATGAAGGAATTACAGGAACCAGTACCAAGAAGCGTGAAAACTTTAAAAAGATGATTGCTGATTGTGAGGCTGGAAAAATCGACAGGATTATCGTAAAATCCATCAGCCGATTTGCAAGGAATACGTTGGATTGTCTAAACTATGTGCGAAGACTGAAAGAACTTGGAATTGGTGTGACTTTTGAAAAAGAGAATATTGATACTTTGGATGCAAAGGGAGAAGTTCTTCTGACGATATTATCATCACTGGCACAAGATGAATCCAGATCCATTTCAGAAAATAGCACATGGGGAATACGTAAACGATTTGAGCAAGGACATCTTCATGTGAATACAACAAAGTTCATGGGATATGATAAAGACGAAAATGGAAATCTTATTATAAATGAAGAGCAGGCAGAAACGGTGAGACTGATTTATGATAAATATCTTCGTGGGAGAAATTATTTCAGCATTGCAAAGGAATTGAATGAAGCGGAAATTCCGGGATGGAATGGGGAAGTTAAATGGATTGCCAGTACGATTGAGAAGATGCTCCATAATGAAAAGTACAAGGGAGATGCATTGCTTCAGAAAACTTACACTGTTGATTTCCTTACAAAAAAGCGGGATAAGAATAATGGGCAGGTTGCTCAGTATTATGTGGCAGACAGCCATCCCGCAATTATAACTCCAGAAGTATGGGAAGCAGTTCAGCTTGAAGAAAAACGCAGAAAAGAATTCATGAAAGCACACCGCATTAAAGCATTTTCTTCAAATATTGGTGAAAATCCATTTGCCAGTAAAGTTATTTGTGGAGAATGCGGTGAAGCGTTTGGAAGAAAGAAATGGAGACCACGCCTAGGGGAATACCGAAGTGTTTGGCAGTGCAATGCCAGGTACAGAGAAAAAGGCGTTATGGGATGTGCCAATAGGCATATCGATGAAAGTACATTGGAGCAGGTTTTTATAAAATCATGGAATGCACTGATGGAAAATAAAGATGCCTGTATAAAGAAATGGCATCAATTGCAAAAAGGAAAGAATCCGTTGCAAGCATACCGAGCGGAGAAACTTCTGGAATATGCGGATAAAGAAGTGCTGACGTTTGATGCGGAGCAGATGCATGTAACGCTGGAGTGCATCGTAATATATGAAACGGAAAAGATTTCTGTGAGATATTTGGATGGAACAATTGTAGAGTTGAAATAAAGTAAAGGAACGAATTTAAAAGTCGTTCATTTAGTCTTTGAAACTTTTTTATTAGCGAGTATTGACAAATTTATTAGCGAAATATATAATTTCTATATTAAAGAAATTGAGGTGATTATATTATGGCAGAAAGAGAGAAAAGTGCACTTTACCCTGCAGTTACATGGGAGGAGTGTATTGATTTCATAAAAAATATTGATACTTTTAAACAAAAAACTGTTGCTTATAAAGCAGTTGCTGAATTATATGGGTTGACTAGTGTGACGACAAAATCGTTTACTCAAAAAGTGGGAACCGCCAAGCAGTTCGGATTGATTACTACAAGCAGTTCAACTATTCAGCTAACAGAAATAGCAAAAAAAATATTGTATCCAGTATCAAATGATATCAGAGAAGTTGAACTTGAGTGCTTTAGACTGCCTCCATTATATAATGCACTGATTAATGATTATGATGGAAAACAAGTACCGGATCAAAAGCTGCTGTCAAATGTATTGATGAATAATTATAAAATTAGTAAAGCGGCGAAAGATTCTGCTGCAAAAATTTTTCTTGTAAATTGCGAGCAATTTAACTTAATAAAAGCAGGTGTTTTATGCTATTCAGAGGGATTGGAAAAGGAAAGGTTACCAATTGATGAATACGAGCAAGTGACTGAGAATGAAACGGAAAAAGCAAACAAAGAGACAATTGTACCTGTGTCTGTTACAGAGAAGCTGGCTACAAATCAAGAAAATGAATATATTGTGCAAACATATCCAGTTGAGTCTGGAAAAGTTGCAAAAATAGTTATACCAATTGATTCTACAGAGGATGATTTGTATGCTATAAGAGATTTGCTGGAAGTTATTATGAAAAGAAAATTTAAAATAAAGATTCAAAACTAGAATTCTTGATTAAGTCTTTAAAAGGAGGCTATATGTTAATAGACGTTTATTGTGATGAAAGTAGACAGGATTTGCTTGTAAATAAAAGTCAGATTAATGAGTTTAATAGATATGTATGTATTGGGGGAATTTGGGTTCCATATGAAAAGCGTGCATATTTAAAAAAAGAAATTAACTATCTGAAAGCAAAATATGGAATTAAAAATGAGTTTAAGTGGGGAAACGTTTCGACGAATAAAGTGAGATTTTACACGGAGCTCATAGATTTGTTTTTCAGAGCGGAAAATAAAGATATATTATTCCGATGCGTGGTAATTGATGCTAGCGAAGTAGACGATGAAAAGTATAATGATTCTGATCATGAATTGGGATATTATAAATTTTATTATCAATTGCTGCATAACTGGTTGACTGCTGCAAATGAGTATTATATTTTTACTGATTTTAAAACTAACAAAGATAATAACCGACTACATGAACTCCGGAGAATTGTAAATAGAAGTTTGCATGGAGAGAATGTAAAAGTGTTACAGGCAATTGATTCTGAAGAGTCTGTTATATTACAATTACAGAATATATTGATGGGGGCAGTCGCTTATAAGTTTAATTATGGAGATAGAGGAAAATCAGTTGCGAAAAATCAGTTGGTTCGTGCAGTTGAAGAAAAATTAGGATGTAAAATTGCCCCTACTTATAAGTGCGATAGGAAATTTAATATTTTCAAAATTTCTTTAAGGGGAGGGATTTGATGGGGCTTCCTGAATTGAGAAAATTTACAAATGAAGAAGAATGTAAGAAGTATTATATAGAACATTATTGTAATAATACAGAAATAAAAACATTTGATGGCATTTGTGTAAGATTTTATGAAGAGACGTTTGAGCATGCATTTTATGTGAGAACAAGGAAAAGCTGGAAAGCACCGAAAGATAAATATTCAACAGAAAGAGGAGAACGCATTGACTGGATTAAGTCAGTATTAGAGGATCCGTCTATTATTCCAAGAAAAGGATATGATAGTGCGAAGAAGAACTATGATAATAGTCGTAGAGTTACTTTTTTGGCTCCTAATAATTATGTTGTTGTTATATACATAAATGCAAAAGGGGAAGGAAAATTTGTGACAGCGTATTTGGTGGATAATCAAGATACGGCCAACAAGATTGCAAGTAGCCCTGTCTGGGAAAAAAGTGCATAAAAAAACCACTGGTTATCTGGCCCAGTAGTCGAAGCCTTTATAGATCCCAAACAATAAGTAAAGGATTAACGTGATTATACATTCAAATCACTTTAATGTCAAGCTATTCTTTAATTGTATTATATGCCAATTTTGAGAAAAATACAATAATTTTGGTAATATTATTCTCAAAATTAGCATTTTAAGTGTTGATTTCAAATGGAAATTCCATGAAAATTATAATGTGATTAACTTGCTATACCTGAAATAGTATTGTAACATGCAACACCACAAGGAGGTGATTGCGATGTCAATACAGGAAACGGTAGACATGTTCGTTGATGAAATTCTGGAAGAACATCTGCGAAGGTTACGAGCTGAGAGCGAGGAATGTCAAGACATTAATCGAAGACTTCTGAAGCTTTCGGATAAGGTTCAAGAACATTTGAATACGCTCAGTGACAATCAAAGAAAGGTACTTACAGATTACAGTGATACCCGCAATGAACAGGAAGGTGCAAATTATCATTATTTGTATCTTGCCGGACTGAAAGATAGTATTCAGATACTGAAGTTCTTGGAAGTATTGTAAAAAATGAAAAGGAGAAGGTGGTCATGATGGCTGCCTTCTTTTGCATATAAAGAAACATCTTGACATTTTAGAAATTCAGAGTGATTACTGAACAACAAAATGGAAAGGTGAACATGAAATGTTAAGTGAAGAGCAGAAAAAACAGATTCGACAGATGGCAGCAGACGGAATCGGATATCGAGAAACAATGAAATACGTACTGGCATCAAAGCAGGATATTATTGACTACCGCAACGAACTTGTAGAAACGGGATGGACTCCCAGAGAAGAGGATACGGATGTGGAATGGAAAGATAATTCGTGCCTATGGTGTGGAAAAGAATATCAGACTGCAACAACGGGGAGAAAACGTAAATTTTGTAGTGATCAGTGCAGACGAAAATATTATATGCTTTATCCGACAACACCACGGTCATCAGCGCAATGTGCATATTGCGGAAAGGTCTTTGAAATGGTAAACTCAAAACAGAAGTTTTGCAGTCATGAGTGTTATATAAAAAATCGTTTCTGGAGTAGAGAAGACGCAGAACAATTTGTGGATGCACTGATGACTGGAGAAAAGATAAACATACCACAGTGGTTGAGGGATAAATTGAAAGACCAGCTGTAGATAGCATATTAATGCCAAATTGTATCAGATGATTTTCTGAGGGAAAAGTTTCGCTAATCAGTATGCTATCGTACGCTTATCGCATGTTGAGACTGTTGTGCTGCTTTCCCACAAAAAGCCAGACGGCAAATCAACGTAGAAGTCGAGTTTGGCGAGGGTAAAGCGATTTAGGCTTATCGATGCACCAAATGCGGTAGAGAATAAAAATAGCCGAGAAGAAATTTGACGGCGGAGAAGTATCCAGGAAAAATATGGATATCGACCTGTATAAGAAAGCAGAGGATATTTATTAATGAGTTGGAGTTAGGAATTATCAGGGTCGTAACCTGTGTGAGCACAGATTCACAGGTTACGACCCTTTTTCGGTATATATTGGATAATCTTGAGAAGAATGGTAGAACCCCGATTTTAACCGTGCGTAATTCGATGTGGTTAAACGAATTGGGTTTATCCTATTGCTTAAGCAGATTCACATGTGACAGACAATACTGAGGACTGCAATGATTTTTCAAGGGACTGCAGGAAGATTATGGATGCTATCAGACCAACAAGCGCTTCGACGCTCATCAGCCGTTTCATTAATCCCTGTACTCTGGAGTATTGCTGTGCGCCGATGTTATATCCTGCAATCGGGATACATCCTGCAGCCAGACCCGCAGAGACAGAGATGATAATCTGGAAGAATTTTGAGACAATGCCTGCGACTGCGGTGGGGATCTGGGAGTATTCTGCCTGACTGAATATGGCATCTTTAGCTCCGTATTTTACGCACATGTTGATGGTTGTGGCCATAGAGAGTACGATGGAAATCTGGGAAAGAAAGCTCGCTGCGCCAAGAAATATAATTTTTTTCATCAGACCTGGGCGAAAATGAAAACTATCCTTGTCCAGTCGGAATGCTTTCATTTTAAATAGATATGCTGCCGCCAGAATTGCAGAAACAATCTGACCTCCAATGGTTGCGACTGCAGCGCCCATCATTCCCCAGTGAAGGACGTAGATACAGACCGGGTCAAATATAACGTTTATCAGCGCGCCGATGGCAAGGGTTGCCATAGCATAACGGGGCTGCCGTCAGATCGTATGATGGGATTCATTGCCTGACCGAACATATAAAAAGGGATGCCGAGGGTGATCCAGAAAAAATATTCATTTGAGAGTCGGTACGTTTCATCATTTACCCGGGCGCTAAATGCGGTCAGTATATGTTCCTGAAATACGAGATAGATGATTGTAAGGATGAGACTGACGGCAATGACCGTTATGACTGAACTTCCGATTCCCTGACGGGATTTTTCGGGGGACCCTGAGCCTAGATGAATGCTGACAAAGGTGTAGCAGCCGTCACCAATCATGACGGCGAGCGCAATTGCCAAGATAGTCATTGGAAAAAACACTGTGTTTGCGGCGTTTCCATAGGAACCGAGATAGTCAGCGTTTGCAATAAATATTTGGTCAACAATGTTGTAAAGTGCCGCTGCAAGCATAGAAATAACGCAAAATAGTTCTTTTGTCTAGGGAATAAACAAAGGATGGATTTTGTCTGGTGTATGGATAGTATCAATGATAATCCGGAATTTGCTTTCTTGACAATAAAAATTTCTGGTGACACAATTATTAAGGCACCTTAATAATAAGTGCCGAAAGCCGATATTCAGTAGAAGAAACAGCGTGAGCAGAAGGAGAAATATATATTTATGAGGAAGTATATCAAGAGATATTTGCATTTTGCAGTCATTGCCGCGGCATTTATGGTTGCAGAAGTTTTGATGGATTTATTGCAGCCGGAAATTATGAGTGCCATTGTAGATGATGGCGTATTGGGCGTTCACACAGGCGGTGTTGGAGATCTTCATCTGATCTGGAGTCTGGGGATCCAGATGATCTGCCTGGTTCTTTTTGGTGGTTTGTGTGGCAGCCTGAATAATGTATTTGTTCAAATGGCAGGCCAGAACATTGGAAATCAGATGCGTAAGGATTGTTTTTGCAGGATTATGGATTTTTCTTTTCCTCAGGTGGATCAGTTTGGCACAGGGTCGTTAATCACTCGCGTTACCAACGATATTACTCAGGTGCAGAATTTTGTGTCACTGTTTATCCGAGGAATGATTCGAACGTCTATGTTGATGTTTGGCAGTATTTTCTTTATGTTTCGTCTAAACAGGCAGTTTGGTGCGATTGTTCTAGGCGCCTTTCCCTTTATTGTCGGAACAATGGTTTTCTGTCTGTACAAAGCGAATCCTCTTTTTTATATGCTGCAGGCGCAGCTGGATAAAATCAATTCCATTATGCAAGAAGATGTATCCGGCATCCGCATTATTAAAGCCTGTGTGAGAGAAGCCTATGAAAAGATACGTTTTGGAAAGGCTAACGAAGCCTTGATTAAAACACAGCTACAGGTGTTGGTTATTTTTGCATTTATGAATCCGATTGTAAATGCTTTGATGTATGTAGTCGTAGCTGTGATTTTAGTAGCTGGCTCCTATGAGGTTGGTGCAGGTCAGACGACACCGGGAAGCATTATGGCGGCTATCACCTATACGACGCAGCTTCTGAACGGTATTCTGGGACTGACCATGCTTTTCCAGAGCATTTCCCGTGGTGTTGCCTCATGGAAACGTGTCAAAGAGCTTTGCAACGATGCTTTTGACTTTGCTTGCGACAAAGGTTTTGTCAAAAAAAGTCCGTGAATTTTCAAGAAAACGGCAAATGCTGTTAGGAAAACTGAACGGTACTGTTGAGGAAATGATTTCCGGTTACCGTACAGTGGTTGCTTATAATCATCAGGACGATACAATCAGGGAATTCTGTACGACAGCAGATGATTTGACGACAGCAGGGATTCGAACGGATATTTTCAGTGGTGTTATGAACTGTATCGGTAATATAGGGTTTGTGATTATTGCGGCGTTTGGTGGTTATTTTGCTGTACATGGACTGATTTCGGTGGGAATCATTTCTGCATTCATTGTCTATGCAAAGCAGTTCAGCCGGCCGATCAATGAGATTGCGCAGATTTATGGACAGTTACAGACAGCTATAGCTGGTGCAGAACGTGTATTTGTGGTTCTGGATCAGAACAGTGAGGTTATGGATGGAAATGTTGTGTACAAAAACAAAGATGCGTCAGTATATTTTAAAAATGTGAATTTTTCTTATGTACCGGATCATCCGGTAATCCACGACTTTAGCTTAGAAGTTCCCTCTGGCAAAAAGGTGGCTTTGGTTGGGGCCACCGGCAGTGGGAAAACTACGATTGTAAATCTGCTGATGCGTTTCTATGATATTGAAAGTGGAGAAATCTGGATTGGCGATCAGAATATTGCGGAATTGTCCAGAGCAGATCTTCGGAAAAATGTGGCAATTGTTTTACAGGATACCGTGTCGTTTTCTGATACAATTCGCAACAACCTGATATATTCTAATGATGAGGCAACCGATGAACAGCTGGAAAAGGCTGTGGATATGAGCCGATGTAGGGATATGATTGATATGCTTGCACAGGGGATGGACACTGTACTTAGCGGGGCCGGTGCCAACAGCAGTCAGGGGCAGCGACAGCTGTTAGCGATTGCACGGGCTTTTGTGGCTGATTCGAGGATTCTGATACTGGATGAGGCTACTTCTAACGTGGATACACGAACAGAAAAAGCGATTCAGATTGCTATGCAGCGTATTATGCAGAACCGGACCAGTATTATTATATCGCACCGCCTCAGTACCATTCGGGATGCGGATATCATTGTTGTCATGGATGAAGAAAGAATCATCGAAAGTGGAACACATGAAGATCTGCTGGCACAGCGAGGCAAATACTACCAGTTATATATGGCACAGTATGAAGGCTTTTTAATCTGACAAGATCAGGCATGGTATAATGTCAATCCATGTATTAGCTGTAATTCTTGTTTTACAGGGGAAGGGAATCACTGCGCAGTCGTGATCTCCCCTGCCAGCTCGAATCCTTTCTTTGCCGCAATCACAGCAATAATTTCATTGATGACGGCTGCAGCTGCGATGGTTCCTTTCACGATGACTGCAAGTTCGGGCTCGGAGACAGCCAGGACGGAGCAGATAATTCCGGTGAAGACCAGAGATACTCCGGAATGGGGCAGCAAGGTAAGACCAAGATAATTCTGGACGGTCTTGGGCATCTTGGTAATCTTCGCACCGAATCTTGCACCGAAGTACTTTCCGCAGGCACGTGCAGCAATGTAGATAAAAGTATACATTCCAGCGCCCAGGATCAGATGATAATCCAGCGGTGCTCCCAGATCGACGATGGCTGTAAGCAGGCAGATGGCAAGAATCGGATGGAACCAGTCGACCAGATTCTGAAGCTGCCTTTCTGGGATCATATTAGAGAATACGGCAGAGAAAGATACACCCATCAGCATATAGTTTAAAGTAATATTCGTAAATACTGTTGTATTGCAGAAGAGGCCGATTGCAGCTGTGGCGGTGATGCCAAGTAAAAGGATGATCAGGGTTCCTGCTTTTCCGGGATTCTTCTTCAGGAAAAGTCCGGCAATCCATCCAGTGGCAATTCCGATGATGATTGGTAAGAAGATCATGACTGGAATCATATACAGTGGAACAGAACCACCGGAGACCGCACGGGCGATGAAGGAATTGACGGTGAAGAAGACGGCAATTCCAACGATATCATCCAGGACTGTCATTGGAAGCAATGTGTCTGTTACAGCTCCGTGTGTGTGGAATTCCTGTACGATAGAAAGTGCAGGTGCAGGAGCTGTTGCAAGGGCGATGCCTCCGAATGCAAATGCCAGATAGACGGGTACTCCGGAGAGCGAGAATACAATGGCAAACAGGAAGGAGACAAAAGCAAATGTTCCGAGGGACTGTGTCAGAGTTGTGACAATCAATGCTTTTCCGTATGCTTTGATTTTTGCCCAGATCAGTTCGGTTCCAAGCATCAGCCCAAAAGCGCACTGCATCCAGGTAATGATTAATTTATACCATTCGGAATTCATGACTTCCTGTGGCAGAAGACCGGCGGCATTTGGACCGAGAAGCATTCCGGTGATCAGCCATCCTAAGATAGAGGGCATTCGAAGTTTTGTAATTAATTTTCCGGCAAGAAACGCAACTGCCAGTGTGCAGATCCATCTTAATATATAGAGAGATAAGTTCATTTCCATTCCTCCTGTCATTTCTATGATTGATTATTATCTAATATCTAATACGCCGTATAGCAGAATATCCAACTGACGACGGCATGTTTCTTCGTGTTCTCGAAGAATATCATCTTGTTCATAAGTCCCATGAGAATCTATTTTGTAGTGCAGGTTAAAGTAATCCATATACATTCGGAAATCATCTGCCACCAGATCCACAGAAAGACCCGGGCGCAGGGGCTCACTTTTGAGGAGCTCCGTAAGTACTGCAATATTCAGCGAATCAAAAGGCTGACGTATCTGGGCAATCTGAGGTCTGAGCTTTTCTGGAGAACGAAAAGAGGCATCAATAAAGATCCCGAGCTGTTCTGGGTTGTCCGAGAAGAACCGAAGTCTGGCATTAAAATATTCCTGAAGACGTTCGCTGGCTGTGCCGGTCAGATTATCTGCTGTAGATTGCAGGAAAGAGGTAAATCTGCGAAAGCAAGCTTCCACGCAGAACAGGTACAGCTCATCTTTATCCTTAAAATGATGATAAATAATTCCTTTGGAGATGCCTTTTTTTGCCCAGACAGTATTTAGGGATGCGCCTTCATAGCCTTTTTGGGAAAACTCTTCTGTAGCAGCATCCAGAATTCTCTGCCTGGATAAGGCGCTTTTTTCTTCGCGTTTCATATATCCTGACCTCCTGTTAGGCTTAATATTCAAGCATATTGAGAATGTTATTTACTAATGGGTTTAAAAACAAACCAACAAGTCTGTTTTATAGAATGTCACAAACAGACCAGATGGTCAATATGATTGGCCGAGTAGTGAAAAGAGAATTTGCTATTTTACAGAAGACCTGAATAGGTGTATTGTTATGATATCAGTGAAAATCAACGTAACGTTTTCATCAGCATCGGGAGGATAGATTTATGTCGGAGACAGGAGAAATGTTAATTCAGGGAGCGATAGATCTGCATGTGCACACAGCTCCGGATCTTGTACCAAGAAAGTATACCGACATCCAGCTGGCAAAGAAGTATCAGGCAGCAGGAATGGATGGATTTGTCTGTAAGTGTCATCAAGGGGATACTGCAGCAAGAGCATCTACTGTATCGGAAGTGTTCCCTTCGATAAAGGTTTATGGAGGAATTGTGCTGAATCATGCAGTCGGAGGATTGAATGAAGCTTCGGTCTACGCTTGTGGAGCCATGCTGGAGCATTGTTACTATACGCCTTATTATCATCTCTGCGCCTGGGAAGAGATTCTGGAAAGTATCCGTCAGGCAGGCGCGGGGCATATTCTCTTGTCTTCGGATCTGGGCCAGATACAAAGCCCGGATCCGGAAGAAGGGATGAAGCAGTTTGTTGAAAAGTACTTGTAGTAGATCTGATAGAGGCAGTCAATGCGATAGTGATGAACTAAGGCTCTGGGTAAATAACTGAATTGAGGATAATAATAAGGGCATCGGTCAAAAACCGATGCCCTTTATGCTGACTTCACCCTTTATTTGCTATGATACATTTTCTTTTTTGGAAATAATAGCATTGCGAAGTGGAAAGGATTAGAAAACCCCAGATTATATTGATTTAGATGAGTAATACTTTATAGTGGGAAATCACTTGTAGTATAATTTATACAAGAATAGGCTGGGAAAGATAGGAGATTTGTTGTGCAATTTAACGATGGCAATTTCGCGTTTGGAAAAAGTCAAGGGGTAAACTGAATTGATTAAAAGGACGGAATATGACAAAATAAGACAAGATAAACAAGAAATAAATCAAATATGCCGGCGAAATGCGATTTATGGAAAATCTAAGGAGGAAGCTGTAAAATGAAACACCGAAAAGAAATGAGACATAGAGAGGTGAGACCCTTTGGCTTTCGAGACAAGATAGGGTATATGTTTGGAGATTTTGGAAATGACTTTACGTTTGTACTATCATCTACGTTTTTCTTGAAATTTTATACAGATGTTATGGGTGTTTCCAGTGCAATCGTTGGTATTTTGATGATGGTAGCACAGTTACTGGATGCCTTTACTGACATTGGAATGGGGCAGCTCGTAGACCGTTCTCCGCGACAGAAAGATGGAAAATTCCGTCCCTGGATCCGTCGGATCATGGGGCCAATTGCCCTGACCAGCCTTTTGATGTATGCAAGCTGGTTCTCTGATATGAATATGACATTCAAGGTTGTATGGATGTTCGTTACATATCTGCTGTATGGAAGTATTTTCTACACTGCAATCGTTATTCCTTATGGTTCTATGGTATCTGCGATCACAGATGATCCGGTAGGACGTACACAGTTATCTACCTATCGTCATGTGGGAGGAACTCTTGCTATGACATTCTGTAGTGTGGCCCTGCCAATGATCGTATATTATACAGATGCTGAGGGACACAGCATCATGTCAGGAAGCAGAATGAGTGTCGCAGCATTGATCTGTTCACTGGGTGCTTTGCTCTGCTATATACTTTGCTACAGTCTGACAACAGAACGTGTAAAGACAGATAAAAAAGGTCAGAAATTTGACGGAAAAGGGATGGTAAAAGAACTTTTACATAACCGTTGTCTGTTTGCCGTAATCTTACTGGTGCTTCTCAGAGAAGGATGTAATCAGAGTCTGCATGGTATGGCAAGTTATATTTATCCTAACTATTTTGGAAATGGTGCTGCACAGTCCGCTGCTGGTGTGATTGAGACAATCCTTGCTCTTGCAATTGCTACATTCATCGTTAAGCTGACTGCAAGATTTGGAAAGAAAGAAGTAATTGCGGCAGTAACACTTATGGCAGCTGCAACAATGGCTGTTGCGTTCTTCGTCCACACCCACAGTGTAATCGTATGGTATGTATTCTTTGGACTTGTGGCTCTTGGCCTTGCTACATTCAGTTGTGTTGGATGGGCGTTGGTATCAGATATTATTGATGACACCGAAGTAAAGACAGGAAGACGAATTGATGGTACGATCTATGGAATCTACAGTTTCTCCAGAAAGGCCGGACAGGCTTTATCTTCTGCAGTTACTGGTATTATGCTGAGTATTATCGGCTATACAACAGCAACAGCGTTTGATCCGGAGATTGTGGATAATATCTATAATATCAGCTGTCTGGTACCGATGATTGGATGTATCCTGATCGTTCTGGTCTTAGTGTTCTTGTATCCTTTGAACAAAGCACGTGTAAATGAGAATGCAGCAATCCTTGCAAAACGTCGTGAGGAAGAAGAAAGAGCACATCGTGAACATAAAGGCCGTCATCGTTATGGAAAAGGCAGACATCATGGAGCAGATGGAGCAGAAGACGAATCCGTGGAAGATGACTGGGAAGACAGTGAAGAATCTGATGAAGAAGATGAGGAGTAAGATTTCTAATTTGGAAAAAATGACTCTGGAATCAGAATTGATAGAATGCTTGTCTTAATGGTATAAAATAAAAAAACAAAAAGGCAGGAGATTTTATGAGAAGTAATGTAAAAGAAGCAAAAAAGCAGATGATGCTGAATGATAATATTAAGACGCTGATTCTGCGTATGGCTGTGCCAACGATTATGGCACAGCTGATCACAACAATTTATAATCTTGTAGATACATATTTTGTAAGTACACTGGGAACGAACGCGACTGCGGCCGTAGGAGTGAACAGCTCTCTGGAGCGTATGATTACTCTGATCGGGTCTTTGATCGGCGCCGGAGCATGCAGTTATATCGCAAGACTTCTTGGTGCAAAAGAAGATGAACATGCGAATACCGTACTGTCAACGTCTTTCTTTTCAGGGCTTGGCTTAGGAGTCATCTTCTTGATCGCAGGTAGAGTCTTGATGGGAGATATGGTATACTGGCTTGGAGCAACCGAAGAATGTGCAGAGTATTCCATGCAGTATGCAACTTATGTATTGTATGCGGCTCCGTTCATGATTGGAAGTTTTATCCTGAACATGTGTCTGAGAAGTGAAGGAAGCGCCACTTATTCCATGATAGGAATTGGATTTGGCGGCATATTGAACTGCTTCCTTGATCCGCTTTTTATCTATACATTTGACCTTGGTGTAGCAGGAGCTTCCATGGCAACCGCGCTTTCCAAGTTCATCAGTTTCTGCATCTTATGCTGGCCGTATATCAGGAAGAGCAGTCTGGTTACAATCTCTATCAGGAAATTTAAACTGGTGATGAAAGATATCAAGGAAGTTATTTCCATCGGTTCCAGTTCGTTCTTCCGCTCATTGCTGACGGTTGCAGCAAGCGTTGCAATTAACCGTGTGGCAGGTGGATATTCGACTGCGGCTCTGGCAGCATTGTCTGTAGCGAACCGTGTAATGGAATTCCCATTTGCGATTATTCTTGGATTTGGCCAGGGATATCAGCCGATTGTTGGATTCAACTGGGGAGCAAAAGCATGGAAACGTGTCCGGGAAAGTTATGTATTTGGATGTACAGTGGCAATTGTAGGAGCAATCGCAATGGGAGCAATTATCTTCCTCTTTGCAACGCCGATCATACATGTATTTAACAGCCAGGCAGATGCAGAAGTGCTGGCACTGGGACTTCTGTGCATCAGGCTACAGTGTATCGTGTTGGTATTCCATTCTCTTGGATCGCAGGTCAACATGTTCTACGCGGGAGTCGGACATGCGAAGTACTCTTTGATCGTTAATTTTGCAAGACAAGGCTACTGCTTCTATCCGGCACTCTTGATCGCACCAATGCTCCTTGGCATTAATGGTGTGGCAGCAACGCAGGCAATTGCAGACTTATTAAGTGCACTTGTTGTAATTCCGTTGGGAATTCGTGCATTGAAGATTATTAAAACAAAAGAAACAGAAGATCAGGAACAGAAAATCAGTATGAAGGAAGTATCATAAATAATAACAGGAGGTAGCAAAAGATGTTTACATTGGCAGGAAGAACTATGATCATCACGGGCGGGGCAGGTAACAATGGTCTTGCTATGATTAATGCAGCATTGGAAAATGGAATGAATGTGGCATTTTTAAGTGGATTACACAGTAAGGCGCAGAATGCGATTGCAAAACTGGATCCGAAATATAAGGATCAGGTGATTGGTTTTGCACAGAATCCGCAGTCCCGCCTGAAAGAAAACCTGGAGGCTGCTCCAGAGATCTATAATGAGAATTCCACGATGGCAGATGTCATTCGTATGATCTATGAACGTTTCGGCGGTATTGACGTAGTCGTAAATGCAAAAGGCGGTCACATCCGTTATAATTTCGAACAGACAGATCAGACCATCTGGCGTCATTCTATGGAAGTTGTGGAATCAGCATTTGTTAATACAAAACTGGCGCTTCCATATCTGCTGAAAAGTAAAGCTCCTCGTGTGATTAATATTACGACTTGTGACGGAAGAAATGGCGGCTGGTATCCGGACCCGTCCTTTGCAGCAGCCCGTGCCGGTCTGGAGGCCTTGACCTACGAGATGGCGAAAGAACTTGGCCCGAAGGGGATTACTTCAAACTGTATCCTGATCGGACCTATTGAAGGAGATGTCCCGGAAGAAGATGTGCTTTCAGACGAGATGCGTGCACAGCTGTTGGCAAAGACGCCGGTCGGACGTCTCGGGGTACCACAGGATGTAGTTGGAGCGTTCTGCTTCCTGGCAAGTGAAGAAGCAAGCTTTGTAAATGGTGCGAGAATTGATGTCAACGGTGGTATGATCGTTGGTTAAGAAGAGGAGGAATCACGATGGAATTGATCACAAATGATGGCATGCCTTATATCAAAGTTCCAGAACTTACGGAAGAAGAAAAAGCAATGCCGGCTTCCCGTTTTTATACAGATTACAAATTATATCCACCGAATCCGCTTCAGCAGCAGATCCTGGATGCGGGCCCAATGAAGGTCGAAGATGCGATTCCGATTGAGCACTGGCTGGATCATCTCCAGATTGGCGGATATCCAAAGGTATGTTATGGGTATACCATGATGCCGGGAGGCTATGGTTTCTATATTGAATATTCCGTGACACCGGCTAACTGGCAGGGAAAATGGAGAAGATGGTATGGAAAATGGTACAATCAATATTCTAAGAGTATGGTAGAAGGACAGGGTAACCTTCGATATAAGATCTGGAATCCGCTGGATCACTGGGATCACAAGTTCGTCAATGGCGTGGATGATAAAGATGGCGTATGGTCTATGGAAACACTGGATCTGGGAGCAGGCGGAGATCCGAGCAAAGGGATTGCTGCAATCTCTCACAATATTGATCTGAGAGACTATGGGCTTTCTGAGGAACGCTACAATGAACTTCTTGCGGCAGACTGCAGGGCAGATGCATGCTGGGAAGAATTCGACGGACCAGGGCATCATCTGGTACTGCGCTTCAGCAGACCATGTCCGCTTGGCGGAAGAGAGAGCATCAACTGTGAATGGATGGGATTTTACGCAAAAGACGGAAAGATTATCCGTGATGAGGACACTCCGGTAGATGAGACCTATCTGAAAAATGTACTGACACACAATACGATTGAACGTGCTCATCTATATCAGGTACTTCCGGATCTTTATGAGGCATATAAGGATCTTCCGATGGATGCGGACTAGTCATATGTAGGAAAAGGAGAATACGATGGAAGCTGTTAAAACGACTTTTGTAGAGGTTGAAAGACGTACACCGGGCGTGCTGTATGAGCCGGTGGAACAGAATGAAAAACAGAGAATAGCAATCCTTATTATGCACTCAGATGAAAATTACCTGTCATTCCCTACCGGCTCAGAGATGGCCGGAAGGGGATATACCGTATTGTGTGCAAATGTTATGAATAAAGAAGGAATCATCTTCAGTCAGGACGATAAGATGAAGAGTGTTAAGGCAGCAGTCCAATACCTTCGAAGCCTCCCTTATGTAGAAAAGGTCTTATTGATGGGGCACAGCGGAGGCGGAACTCTGATGTCCGCATACCAGGCAATCGCAGAAAATGGTGCGAAGATATTTCAGGGACAGGAAAAGATTATTCCATACTCAGGAGATGAGGATCTTCCGGCAGCAGATGGGATACTGCTTCTGGATTCCAACTGGGGCAATGCAGCAATGCAGTTGTTCAGCCTGGATCCGGCGATAGAAGATGAACACAGTGGAGTACGGATTAACGAAGAATTGAATCTGTTCAACCCGGATAATGGGTTCAACCCAGAGGGATCCACTTATTCTCAGGAGTTTATTGAGAAATTTCAGAAGGCACAGAGTGAAAGAAACTGTTGTCTGGTTGATTATGCATTGAATCGTCTCCTGATGCTTCAGAATGGGCAGGGAAGTTACTGTGATGATGAGCCTATCATCATTCCAGGAGCTGCACAGAGCTTTTTTAACAATAAGCTCTATGCACAGGATATTCGTCTGATGTCTCATACCAGAGAGCCGCATTTGCTGCTGCATCCGGACGGTACCAGAACAACGGAGATCATTCATTCTCTTCGCGGCCCTGAAAATCCAAAGTCCTTTACCCCTTCATTCTGGGAAGGTGCAAGATTTATGTCGGTGAAGACTTATCTGACTTCTTATGCAGTACGTACAGAGAAGGAATATGGATATGATGAAGACCATGTATGGGGGATTGAGTGGGATTCTTCTTACAGCTGTCCTCCGGGAAATGTGACACATATCCATGTACCGATGTTGGTTGTAGGCATGACGGCAGGGTGGGAATACCTTGCATCTGAGACCATCTATGACCGGGCAGCAAGTAAAGACAAGACCATTGCATTTATTGAAGGTGCAACGCACAAGTTTACTCCGGCAAGACATCTGGAAAAGCATGAGGGTCAGTTTGGAGATACGATGAAGACCCTGCATGATTATATTGATGAGTGGATACAAGAAAAAGGAAGATTTTAATAACAGACAGGACAGAAGATTGGCTTCTGTCCTGTTATTTATGTACTTAATTGTCCGATAACGAAGTGAAGAAAATCCATTGCAGAAGAGTGAGAGAACTTCCGTGGATATAACAGATAGATATAAGAATGAATCGTCGGATATAAGTCAACGATGGATATATTGGGAACTTCTGTCGGAATATGAAGCCGGTTCAGTACGGCAATTCCACGTCCGGCGCTGACATAGCGCACCATGGTAGCTGTGAACTGTGATTCCGCCACAATATTGGGAGTAAATCCTTTCGAGTCGCACAAATCCATAAACTTCTGCGTTTCTTCGTGCATAGTTGGATTGGGACTTGAGTGCAGGATGAATTGTTCGTCGTATAATTGCTCGATTGTTACAGAATTTTGTCCTGCCAAAGGATGACTGTCCGGAAGGACAACTGCCAGATGATCCGTCTTATAGATCAGCTTGTTAAAACTTTCATCCTGAGCATCGTTTTCTGACACAAAGGCAAAGTCGCTTTTCCTCTGAGATAATAGAGAGAGCGGCTGATAACTTTCAATGGTAGATAGATTGTGTTCCGGATATTTTTTTGTGAAATCTGAGATCGTTTCTACAAGTCCATACTGTCCCAGCACAGGTGTATATACAATCGTAATCTGTCTTTTGTTTTGATTCTTTAATTCATTTAGCGAGGAAAGTGCTTCTTGGTGAAGCTGGATTATATGCTTTGCATAAGGATAAAAGTCCTCGCTAAAATCATTTAATTTAACATTCCTGGTAGAGCGGTCAAATAATGACAGATTCAATTCTTCTTCCAGCTTATGAATGTGTTTGGTAAGGGCAGACTGAGATACGTTCATAATGGCGGCAGTTTCCTGAAAACTGCAAGTTTCCACAAGTGAAACAAACTCTTGTAATACACTGATTTCCATACAAATACCTCCAGATATGTCCAATTGGATTCGAAATAATTTCATAATATAAATTATATCTTATTTACACAGAAAAAACTATCTTTTTATTCCAATTTGGAAATTAAATGTATTCTTATATCAGAATCGACTTGGGAACTACCAATAGTTGTGTGGCTGTCATTGAGAACGGACAGCCCGTCATTATTCCGAACAGTTCGGGAAGCCGGACAACACCGAGCGTGGTCGCATTTGCCAAAAATGGAGAACGTCTTGTAGGGGATACGGCCAGACGGCAGGCAGACACGAATCCGGATCGTACTATCAGTTCTGTGAAAAGACACATGGGAACCGACTGGTGCACAAAGATAGACGGAACGGTCTATAAGCCACAGACAATCAGTGCGATGGTACTGATGCAGCTGAAAAAAGATGCGGAAGCAATTCTGGGAGAAGAGGTTGCAGGGGCAGTCATTACGGTTCCTGCGTATTTTAACGATATCCGGCGGGCTAAAGAGAACCTGGAACGCTCCAGCACAGGCATTCTGCATTATGGAAATTGATTCTGGCGAGAGACTTTTCATTCCCGATGATTTCTGCTATGATGAAGTTGTCTATGGAGACAATCTGAAAGACACGGAACCGTAATCTTAGCAGAAGGAGTGGATGTCTGTGAACAGAAGAAAATTGCAGGTTCTTCAATTGGCAGAGAAGTTGGAGGGTGAGAGCCGACTTGGTATGGAACGAAGATACTATCAGCATGGAGTAACAACGATTTTTCAGCATAGTATCAATGTTGCCTGTGTAAGCTGTAAGATTGCAGAAAAATATCATCTCGATGTAGATTACTATGCCCTGATCAGAGGTGCATTGCTGCATGATTATTTTTTATATGACTGGCATGTAAAGGACAGAAGTCATCGGTTTCATGGATTTACACATCCCAGGAGAGCCCTGGAAAATGCAGACAAGGAATTTCAGCTTACGGAAACAGAAAGAAATATGATCTACTGTCATATGTTTCCTCTGACTCCAATACCACCTAGTACTCAAGAAGCTTGGATCGTGTGTGTCGCTGATAAGATCTGTGCGCTTAGTGAGACGATGATGCCTCTGTTATGTAGATTAAAGGTATATAAAACATTATAGTAAGGATAAGGTTTTACAATGGATTTACAGAGATTAACAATCGGACAGATGGCACAATTGAATCATATATCTGAGCAGACCCTGCGCTTGTATGACAGGGAGGGGCTGCTCAAAGCACAGGAGGTGGATCCGGAAAGCGGATATCGTTATTATCACATCCTGCAGTCGGCAAGAATCGACCTGATCCAGAATATGAAACGGTACGGACTGACATTAAAGCAGATCAAGGATATGCTGGAAAATGATGATGCGGATGTGATCCGGCAGAAACTGGAGATGCAGTCGAAGGACATTGAAGAGCGTCTTCAGCAGTTGACTAGGGTAAAGTGCTCCCTGAATCGGGTACTGGATAACTATAAGCGATACGAAGCGCTGCCGAAGAACGGACAGATATTCCTGGAGTATCAGTCAGAAAGGCAGATCTACAGGTGTGAATGTGAACAGGATTTTTTTGAGCAGGATGAGGCAGGATATGAGTATATGCTGCGCCAGTTAAAACAGCATCTTGTAAGCCACGATATTCCGCTGTCATTATTCTGCAATATCGGAACGATTATCCGTAAAGAGGATCTGAAGTTTGGGAAGCTTACCTCTAAGGAAGTGTTTCTGTTTGTGGATGAACGTATAGATATAAAAGATTGCGAAAGGGTTCCGGCTGCGACTTATGTATGTATGTGTTCCGGTGATTTTTCCCAGGAAGCGGAAAACGCAAGGACATTGCTCGCATATATAGAAGATATGGGATATCAGATCGTCGGAGATTATCTTTGCGAGGCGATCATAGATTTCCCGGTTCTGGAAGAAAAAAAGCGACACATATTCAGTAAGATTCAGATTCCGGTTATTTTATAGCTGAATTTTTAATGAAAAAGTATTGACTTTATACCAACAATAACCACTATGATAATAATATAACAAAGGAACGAAAAATGAGATTATCATAGGAGGTATCAGTATGGATCGTAAAGTTAAGTATGTACAGTATGGATGTGGAAGAATGAGCCGCTGGCTTATGCGCTATGCGATGGAAAAGGGATGTGAACTGCTGGCAGCATTCGATATGAATCCGGCAGTGTTTGGCAAGGATGTCAGTGAGATCATTGGAAATGGATATCCATCTGTTGGAGTAAGCGTCTCTCCGGCAGCAGATGCTGATCGGATCATTGGAGAGTTAAAGCCGGATGTATGTATCATTGCCACCCGCAGCACGGTGGCAGAGCTGGAAGATATCTTTACCATCTGTGCGAAACACGGGGTAAATGCAATTACAACCTGTGAAGAAGCATTATATCCGTGGAATTCTTCACCTGCATTGACGAAGAAGCTGGATGCACTTGCAAAAGAAGGTGGATGTACACTTACAGGTGTTGGCTACTGTGACCTCTTCTGGGGCACCATGGTCACGAATCTGATGGGTTCTTCCTTCCAGGTAAAGAAGATCGTAGGCAGCAGCTGGTATGATGTAGAAGATTATGGAATAGCACTGGCAGAGGGCCATGGAGCAGGACTTTCTCTGGATGAGTTTGAAGAGAAGATTGCAACCTGTAATAAGTGGTCATCTGAGGAGATTAAGGAAAAGGTTGAAAGTGGAGAATACGTTCCGTCTTATATGTGGAACCAGAATGGATGGCTTGCAAGCAAGCTTGGACTTACCATTACTTCTCAGACGCAGAAATGTGTTCCATGCACATGGCCGACAGACCTGGAATCCAAGACACTGGGTACAACGATCAAAGCCGGTGATGCGACAGGAATGCGTGCGATTGTAACGACAGAGACAGCAGAGGGAATTACTCTGGAGACGGAATGTGTCGGCAAGGTATATGCACCGGAAGAATATGATAAGAATGAATGGACGTTGTATGGAGAACCGGATACAACAAGTATCGTCAATCGTCCGGCGACCGTTGAACTTACCTGTGCAACACTGGTCAACCGTATTGCACAGCTGATCGATGCACCGGCAGGTTATGTTACAACAGATCAGTTCCCATATAACGAATATATGCTGAGACCAATCAATGAGTATGTAAAGACAAAGTAAATACAGAATGAAATAAAGGGTCGTTGCACATAGATGATATTCATCCATAGTGCAATGGCTTTTTTTTATGTAGATATCATGATGATTTACACTTCCTTTTTGGTTATCAGGAAATGCTTGAAAATCCGGCAATTCCAAAAGCTGCAGGACCTCCATGAGTTGTAATGACGCCCTGTGCCTGAATCCATTGTATTTCTTTGAATCCACAAGATTTGGCTGTTTCTTCGGCAGCAGTACGTATCTCATCCTGCAGTCCAATCGTATATACCATCCACAGAACGTCGCGCTCCAGACGGTAGCTGTCGGAATAGTCTTCAATAAGTTGTCGGACTACTTTTTTCATCTTTCCCCGGTATTTTTCGTAGCTACAAGTTTACCATCCAGGATTTCAATACATGGATGAATGTGTAAGATGCGGCTTCCAAGACAGACAGCGTTACTGACACGGCCGCCGGCACGCAGGAATTCCAGATTGTCTGGAAGAAAACACATCTTTGCCCGTGAAAGAAGTTCTCTGGCAGCATCTGCAGCCTCTTCAATAGTCATCTCGGGATGATTCTTGAGAAGCTCAGCGACAGCAGTCACGACAGCAGCTTGTCCGATGGATACTTGCTTGGTATCGATTGCAGTGACGTAATCACGGTCTTGCGCAGCAATGAGTGCACTTTGATAGGAACAAGTGGTCACTGCAGAATATGCAAGATATAGAATCTGAGAGTCTGGATATTGCTCGTGAATCTCATCAAAAGTTGTAATAAAATCTTCCGGTGAACATCCGCTGGTTCTGGGAAGCTTACGAGTATCATGGTAGTAATCGCAGATTTTCTCAACAGGAAATGATCCGTCATCGAGGGTCTCTGTGTCAAAAGAGACGTGCATCGGAACAATTTTGATATTATATTGAGAGGCAAGTTCTGGTGTCAGATCAGAACCGGTCTCTGCAACAAGAATGATTGGATTCATTGGGAATCTCCTTTCGGGTGTATAATATTAATGCTTTAAAATAATGCAATCAATAACATGATACATAGTTTTTACAACTAGGTCAAGAGCCTGCGAATATTATGACAAATAAATTGGAATGGTTCAGTCATAATTGTTTTTATGTTATAATAATCAGAGGAATGTATGTCCAAAGTAACTGATAGGAGAGTAAATTTGCAGATGAGAAAGGATTCCAGACTTGAAGATTGTACTTTGTGTCCTAGGCAATGTCATGTGAATCGTGTAATGGGACAAAAAGGTTATTGTAAAGAAACGGCAGATGTTGTTGTGGCAAGGGCAGCCCTGCATATGTGGGAAGAGGCCTGTATCTCAGGGAAAGATGGATCAGGAACAGTTTTTTTCGCTGGATGTAATATGGGATGCGTTTTTTGTCAGAATTATCATATTGCAAGAAATGAGGTCGGAAAGAAGATCAGTGTGGAACGTCTGGCAGAGATATTTCTGGAGCTTCAGGGGCAAAGCGCGAATAATATTAACCTGGTGACACCAACGCATTATGTTCCACAGATCATAGATGCATTAGATCTGGCAAAAGAGCGAGGGCTTAGACTTCCGGTGGTGTATAATACCAGTGGATACGAGAAAGTAGAGACGCTTCAGATGTTGAAGGGGTACGTGGATATCTATCTGCCTGATTTTAAGTATATGGATCCGGAACTGGCACAGGAATATTCTCATGCATTGGATTATCCTGAATATGCCAAAGAAGCGTTACAAGAGATGGTGAGACAGGTAGGAAGCCCTGATGTGGATGAGATTACCGGATTGATGAAAAAGGGTGTGATAGTTCGGCATCTGGTGCTTCCGGGGCATGTTAGAGATTCAAAAAAAGTAATCCGATATTTATATGAAACGTATGGAGATCAGATTATGATCAGTATCATGAATCAGTATACCCCAATGCCTCAAGTGGCAGAAGATTCCCTTTTAAAGCGAAAGGTTACAAAACGTGAATATGAAAAAGTAGTGGATTATGCACTCGAGATCGGTGTTGAATACGGATTTATACAGGAAGGTGAAGTGGCGTCGGACAGCTTTATCCCTGAATTTGATGAGACGGGCGTATAATCATACAGGCGAAAACCAGAGATGATTTTTCGCCTGTTATTCTATTCTATAAAAACTCTGTTTATGAATTTTAACGCATGAACTGATTGATGACATGCAGAACTCCATCTTCATCATTGGATTTGGTAATGTAATCTGCAATTTCCAATACATCCGGTTGTGCATTTGCCATGGCAACGCCAAGACCTGCAACTTCAATCATAGTCAGGTCATTGTAGCCATCGCCGCAGCAGATCATCTCATCTGTAGTTAGACCGATACTCGTCAGTAGCCGCAGCAGAGAGTGCGCTTTATCAATTCCACGTGGCATGATTTCCAAAAAGAAAGGGTCTGAGCAATAGATACTCAGATAAGAGTGAAAATAATCGCATACTTCATCCTTGACTCTTTGAATTATGGAAGGTTCTCCCGTGATCAGAATCTTATTCGTTGGTTCTGTAATGTGTGAAGGAAAATCTTCAACCCTTTCAATCGGCATATGATTAATGTGTGATTCCAGTTCACTGTATTGATTCGGTCTGATTCCAGAGAGTAAGTGATCTGGAGTATAGCCGATAATATCTATTCCGGCATATTTTTTCGCAATGTGGAAAACTGGCTCCGCAACGTTATCGGGCAAGACTTTATTGTAGACTATTTCCTTGCTGCGGCAATCCGTAATACGACCTCCATTAAAAGATAGAATATAGCTGCCGTAATCTGCCAGATGAAGCTGTTCTGCCAGTGGAAGAACGCCATTTGTAGGGCGGCCACTGGCAAGAACTACTTTTTTTCCGGCTTTTTGTATCTCAATTAATGCATCTAAGGTTGGTTTCGTAATCTCTTTTTTTGAATTGGTTAGTGTGCCATCTAAGTCCAATGCAAGAATCTGATAACTCATAATAGTACTCCTGCTATATGTTTTTTAAGGCATCTACAATCTCAGGGAAATTCATGCCATGGGATGCCTTTACAAGAATGTTGTCACCATCTTTTATGATGTCCCTGATTGCATCCAAAAAGTCTGCTTTCGTAGCAAACCATAATCCTTCTGTGGAAGAAGCAGTTTTTAAGGCGCCATCGACCAGTTCTTTCGAAAGGTCTCCGATTCCGCACACCAGATCAATTCCGTGGGAAGCTGCATATTCTCCGACTTCACGGTGAAGTTCTCCTGCTTTCTCGCCTAGCTCACCCATATCACCAAGCACAGCAATCTTGCGGCCAATGGCCATATCCAATACATCAATGGATGCTTTCATGGATATCGGGTTAGCATTGTAACAGTCGTCCAGAATAATCATCCGGTCTGTTTTGATGATGTTATTGCGCCCTGGGATAGAAGGAAGACCTTCAATTCCAGCTTTGATTTCTTCCGGAGTAAGTCCTAACGTATATCCAACGGCAGTTCCGGCAAGAGCATTGAAGATCATATGCTTTCCAGGAAGCGGAACGATACATTCAAAAGAAGTATCATCTGGGAGATGAATTGTACAAGAAGTTCCTCGTAATCCCAATGGCTGGATCTGGTCAGCATAGAATTGATTATTCTCATCAATACCAAAGAATATAGGTGCTACCCCCTTGATTGGTCCTACTCGAGACAGGAGATCATCATCTCCATTGAGAATGATCGTACCTCCATCTTTCATATCCTGAATCATCTGTGATTTTTCCTGAAGGATTCCTTCTCTTGTCTTGAAGAATTCCAGATGTGCGACTCCGATATTGGTAATCACGCAGATATCTGGGCTTGCAACAGAAGAAAGACGGCGCATCTCTCCAAAGTGATTGACTCCCATTTCCAGAATTGCTACCTGATGACTTTCATTCATCTCAAAAATTGTGATAGGAAGTCCCCACTCATTGTTAAAATTGCCAATCGTTTTGTGAACGTTGTACTTTTGAGCTACAACAGAAGCAATCATTTCTTTTGTGCTGGTCTTTCCCACACTTCCGGTGATACCGATTACTTTTACATCAAAAGAATCACGGTATAACTTGGCAATGTCCAGTAGTGCCTGTCCGGTAGATTCAACCAGTATATAAGGATAGTCTGTGTCTCCAAGATCTTCATGGGAAACGACACAAAGTGCCCCCTTTTCGATGGTATCAGGAATGAATTTATGAGCATTGACTCTTTCACCATCAATAGCAACGAACAGATAATTGGGCTGAACTTTACGGCTGTCAATCACAACACCGTCTACTTCCTGATCCAGAATGGAAGCATCTCCGTGATAAGTTCCCTGACAAGCTTTGGTAATATTTCTTAAAGTGAGGTTTTTCATAGTGCATCTCCTCGTTTCTAGTTGTTATAACGTGCTTTAAAAGATTCTTCGATGATCTTCATACACAAGTCACTATATTCGATACCGGCAGCTTTGGCAGCTTTCGGGAGAAGGCTGGCAGGAGTCATTCCCGGAAGGCCATTCATCTCAAGACAATAGAATTTACCATCTGCATCATCGATAATAAAATCAGCACGGGCATATACATCCATACGTAATGCTTCGAATGCTTTTTCTCCGGCACGTTGTATCTGTGCCTGTGTATCCTCATCAATAGATACCGGTGGACAGATTTCTTGAGCACCACCGGTCTGATATTTATTTTCATAATTGAAGACACCATCTTTTGGAATGATTTCGACTAACGGGAGGGCTTTGCCGGCAAGAATTCCACAGGCAAATTCGCGCCCTTTGATATAAGGTTCAACGATGACTTCATCCTCATGAGCAACATCAAAGGACTGATGAATTGCATCGAGATATTCTTCTTCTGTATGAACGATGTATACACCGATGCTGGAACCATTGGAACATGGTTTTATCACCAGTGGAAGATAATATCCTAACTTATCCAAAGGCGTATCTTTGGTCTTTGGAGTAAGAGAGGTCCCGCGAGGGGTCGGAACTTTGGCAGTCTTGTAGATCTCTTTGGTGAGCAGTTTATCCATAGATACAGCACATCCAAGGGAGTTCGGGCCAGTATATTTGATACCCAGAATATCAAAAGTTGCCTGCAATTTTCCATTTTCCCCAACAGAACCGTGAAGTCCCATAAATGTGATGTCTGCCATGCGGCATAACTCAATGACATTTGGACCAAGATAACAATCAGACTGGTCAGGACGTGATTTTCTTAAAGCTTCCAGATCAGGAGCAGTGGTCTTGATACCTTCTGCAATTTCAAGACCTGCTCCAGGAAGATCAAAGACTTCCTCGAGTTTCTGAGGATCATAAGGATATCCAAAATATACATCCAGTAAGAATGCCTGATGTCCTTGTTCTCTTAAAGTTTTGCAGATCCCTGCACCAGATATTAATGATACATCGCGTTCAGGACTAAGTCCGCCTGCTAATACAATAATCTTCATAAAAATTGGTCTCCTTTTTTACTGTCATTTTTTATTCTGTCATATTCATTTGATCCAATAAAGATTTCTTGACTTCATAGAGTCGCGGAGATAAATCCACGTAAACTCTGTGAGGGTAAAAGAGACGTTTTGTCTCTTCCCAAAGTGTCTTTTTCTCCTGTTTACAATATTCTGCAATCTCCTTCACAGAAGGTGACTTATAGACACATTCACCATTCTTAAAGACTGGAACAAGAATCTCTCTCAGGGTGTAGGAACCGCCAGGAAGTTTCGTCTTTTTCCAGGTCTCAATTGGATCGAACAAAAGCATATCTTCATTGGTGTCGAAGGTCTCTCCGACAAAGCAGATGAGATCAGCCTTTACTTTTCCAGTTGTTTTATCATAGATTCGATAGATTGTCTTGTTACCAGGATTAGTGATTTTTTCCGTATTTTCTGAGATTTTAATCTTTGGTACAAATTCGCCTTCTTCATTCTGAATCGCAGCGAGTTTGTATACACCGCCAAAAGAAGGATTGTCTTTGGAGGTGATCAGGTTCGTACCGACACCCCAGGAGTTAATTGCGGCTTCCTGCATCTTCAGATCGTGCAGCAGATACTCGTCCAGATCATTGGAAGCACAGATGGTTGCGTCCGTGAATCCTGCAGCATCCAGCATCTTGCGTGCTTCTTTCGATAAGTAGGCCAAGTCACCACTGTCCAGGCGAATGCCATATTTCTTAAAAGGCTTACCTGCATCACGGAATTCCTGGAATACGCGAATTGCATTCGGAACACCGGATTTTAAGGTATCATAAGTGTCTACCAGCAGTGTACAATTATCTGGGTACATCTCTGCATAAGTTTTAAAAGCAGTGTATTCATCTGGAAAGCTCATGATCCAGCTGTGAGCATGAGTTCCCATGACTGGAACGTCAAAAAGCTTTCCTGCCAGAACATTGGAAGTTCCGACACATCCGCCAATGATTGCGGCTCTTGCACCATACAGACCAGCATCTGGTCCTTGCGCTCTTCGCAGTCCAAATTCCATGATCCCGTCACCGTTTGCAGCGAATACAACACGGGATGCCTTTGTAGCAATCAGAGACTGGTGATTAATGATATTCAGAATAGCAGTCTCCACAAGCTGAGCTTCCATGATAGGTGCAACGACTTTTAACAGAGGTTCCTTTGGAAATACAACCGTTCCCTCAGGAATTGCATAGATATCGCCGCTGAAATGAAAACCACTTAAGTAGTGGAGAAAGTCTTCGCTGAATATTCCAAGACCTCTCAGATAATCTACATCATCATAAGTGAAGTTCAGATTTTTTACGTAATCAATGACCTGATCTAATCCGGCACAAACAGAATAACCATTGTTGCAAGGGTTCTGGCGGAAAAATACGTCAAAGATAACTTTTTCATTTTGCCCTTTTGCATAATATCCCTGCATCATTGTAAGTTCGTACAGGTCTGTCAGCAAAGTTAGATCTTGTCTGTTCATTCTTTTTCATACTCCTTTTTTTTAAACCGTTATGAATAATATATTCCGCTATATTATAGCACCAGATGAAGAAAATGTAAAAGAAAAAGTAGTCCTTGTGGAAATTACGGATTCATACTATAATGGTAGACAAGTATTAATATGAACGAAGATATAAGGAGAAGTCAATATGACCCCAGTTTATGAAGTAAGGACCAAACATACCGATCAAGTGTTAAAAGATTTCATTACATTTCGCGAAGCGGCAAGGAACATCCATATTACTTTTCGACTTGTAGTGCTTTCCATCTGCAGTCTGACACTTGCAGCATTAGGAAAAGGAACGGTACTGACCTATATTTTTGCCACACTTGCAGTCATTATATTAGCTTTTACGGCAGTAAGAAAGCGAATCGCATTTTCTAAGCTGGCGAAGGCGGATGTCAATTATCAAAAGAAGAGTGAGATTCATTTTATCTTTGGAGAAAGTGAATTCCGCGTAGACAATCCAGATGCAGGAGATGAGCAGAGGATTAAGTATGGAGAAGTCGAATTCATGTATGCAGATGATAATTATTTTTATATTAATGTAAATAATGATGATCTTCATATGATTCCAAAGGGAGATTTTACTTTGGGAGATGCAGAAGGGTTTTACGATTTCTTTACGCACAAGACTGGGAAGATCTTCCAGCCACTGAAGTTGTCATGGAAGATGAAAGCCGATATATTTAAACAGGCATTGGCAGAGACCCGCGAAGAGAACAGTAAAAAATACGGAAAGTAGATGAACCAAAAAACCAGACGCTATACAAGCGCCTGGTTTTTATTAATTGTTTCCTGGATAATATTCTGACAATATTCTCCGATATGCTTTTTGGTTTCTTTATCCATATCTTTCATATAGATTGGTTTGCCATATTCTAACACTACATGTGTCTTCCGAATAAATGGGAGATGAGCCTCAAAGATAGAGACAGTGTTGTTCAGACTCATCGGAACAATGGCACAGCCAGATTTTTCTGCAATTTTAAAAGAACCATTGTGGAATGGAAGCATGCTTAGTTCCTCGCCATCATTGCGAGTTCCTTCTGGAAAGATGCAGATAGAGATTCCGTTTTTTTCATAGTCAATAGCTTGAAGAATTGTCTTTAGACCTTCCTTTGGATTCTCCCGATCCAGAAAGAGGCAATATAAGCGTTTCATCCAGTCGCGCAAAAGAGGGTAACGGAGCATCTCTTTTTTGGCAACATATCCGGTCAGGCGCTTGCATCGGGAATAGGTAAGAAGAATATCGAAATAACTTCTGTGGTTCCCGATAAAAAGTACGGGTTCATCCGGTACGTTTTCCTCCCCGATTACGGTTACTTCTACACCGGAGATCTTTAGAATTACATTAAATGCCCATTGAACCAGACGAAGGCTCTGGTAGTCGCTCAAGTTTTTGTTGAACTTTCCAATGATCCATTCAATGCCCAGTACCGGGATTCCCAATAATAAATACAGGAATAAAAATAATACTACAATTAGAAACCTTATCATCTGTATGAACCTCCCAATTTGATGCGTGTTTCATTAATATCTTCCATATAAATGTGTCATTTCTCTCAGGTTATCTGCTAATTCCTGACGCAGTACCCCTTCTTTGTACCGCCAACTCCAGTTGCCGGACGCTTTACCTGGTGTATTCATCCGGGCGGATGAGCCATATCCAAGAACATCCTGCATTGGAAAGATTGCATAGCGTGCAATGCTTCCAAGCGCTGTGCGAATCAGATCATGGCTGATATAAGCAACATCGCTGTTCCGTGTATATTGACATACTTTTTTCTGACAGTCCGGATTCAGAGTCAGATACCAGCCAAGCGTAGTGTCGTTGTCGTGGGTTCCGGTGTAGCAGACACAGTCAGGAGAAGTGAACTGATGTGGCAGGTAAGAACCCTCTCCCAGAGAATCAAAGGCAAATTGAAGTACTTTCATTCCAGGGAAATGGAATGCATCTCGAAGTGCCTCCACCTCTTCAGTTATAATTCCCAGATCTTCCGCAATGATTGGAAGATCATCACCCAAAGCCTCCTGAATTGCATGGAATAATTCATATCCTGGTGCAAGGATCCATTCTCCGTTGATAGCAGTCTCTTCTCCATAAGGAACCGCCCAGAAAGCCTGAAAACCACGGAAGTGGTCAATTCTTAAGATGTCCAGAGAATGCAGCTGATGACGGATCCTGGATATCCACCAGGAAAAACCATCTTCTAAATGAGCATCCCAGGCATATAGCGGATTGCCCCACAGTTGACCGGTCGCGGAAAAATAATCCGGCGGAACTCCGGCAACTTTCAGTGGATAGCCTTTAGAGTCCAGTTGGAACAAGTGTTGATTCGCCCATACATCGGCACTGTCCATGGATACGAAGATGGGAATGTCCCCAATAATCTGAATATCACGTTCATTGGCATAAGACTTCAGTGCCATCCATTCTTCAAAAAATAAAAACTGTAAAAATTGATAATATTGTATCTGATGATGCAAAGTGCTGCGAAGCTGTTGCCGGAATTCCTCGGTCGGAATTCGGTATTCTTCTGCCCAGTCCAGCCAGCATGCTCCGTTGTGTACGTCTTTACAGGCCATAAACAGTGCATAGTCATTCAGCCATTCATTCTGTTCTTCTATAAATTGTTTAAAGTCAGAGAGAAACTGTTCATCGTGAAAAGTTCCATCTGTAAAATGTTCATAAGCAATTCTGAATAATTGTTGCTTCCATGGAATGACACTTCCATAATCAATGTGCTCCGGATCTGAGACCGGACAATCTGTCAGATCTGCTTCTGTAATCAGTCCCAGTTTTAACAGATGAGAAGGGGCGATTAAAAGAGGTTGTCCGGCAAATGCTGAAAAACTCTGATAAGGAGAGTCTCCATATCCGGTAGGTGTTAATGGAAGAATCTGCCATAGATGCTGCCCTGCTTCTGTAAGAAAATCTACAAACTCATAGGCAGCTTCTCCCAGATCTCCAATTCCGTAAGGAGAAGGAAAAGAAGTGGGATGCAGCAAGATTCCAGATAGTCTTTTGTCGTTTTTCATAATTGTTCTCCTTCGATAGTGTTCCATATTAATACTCACTATTATACTATAAAATTGGAATTTTTCCTAGCGTTGTTGTGTATGATGTTAGAGAAGATATGCTGTTAAGAGGGCATTATGAAAAAAACATGTAAGATACTTCTGCTGTCACTGGGATTGTTGGTTCTGACGGCATGTTCTGTAAAAAAAACGGAAGAAGAGAGACTCCGAGATGTTGAGTTTACTGTGCTTGATCACGACGAGATACCAGAAGAATTTCTGGCTGAGATTGAAGCATCAAAAGAAGAACCGATGATGCTGACTTATGGGGATAAAGGATACCTGTATGCAGCAAGAGGTTATGGAGTTCAGGATACCACTGGATATAGTGTGAAGGTAGAGCAGTGTTATGAGACTGAGAATGGAATCCGTGTAGTGACCAGTCTTCTCGGACCAGAAAAAGAAGAAAAGATTCTAAAGAAGAAGACATGTCCTTATGTAGTGATAAAAATGGAATATACGGATAAAGAAGTAGAATTCAGATAGGAGGCTTGACCATGGAATATGTGACAAAACAAATGCAGACATACCAGACGGGAAAATCAATTACAGATCAATTCTATATTGATGATGATTATAATGTACCAGATGCAAAGGGTGATGTGAAGCGAGTGATATTAGGGGAAGGAACCTTACATGTAGAAGACATGAAGGTAGTGGAAAATTATATAAGGGCATCCGGCAAACTGAATTTTAAGGTACTGTATGTGACGGACGAGGGAGAAAATCGGCTTTCATGCCTTGAAGGAAGAATACCATTTGAAGAAATGATCTATCTTGAGCAGGAGCCGATCGGGAATCTATTTGTCCAATCTTCGAGTGTGGATCTGACAGTTACGGTTATTCATTCCAGAAAGCTGAATCTGAAAACACTGGCAGAACTTACCATCTGTTCGGAAGGCAAGAAAGAAAATGAGCTTACCGTAGATATAGAGAGTGATACTCCACTGTATAAAAGATATGAGAATCGGGAGCTTCTTCGGGCATTCCTGACGAAAAAAGATACATACCGTATTAAGGAAGAGGCCGCATTAAGTGGAACAAAGGAAAATATCGGCACACTGCTCTGGACAGAACTTTCCAGCAGAAAATTAGATACTCGACTTGAGACAGATGAATTGAAGATGCAAGGAGAACTACTGCTGTTTTGCCTTTATGAGACTGTGGATGGGAAGACAGACTGGGTGGAACAGGCTATCCCCTATGAAGGACGAATTGAATGCTATGGAGCAGAAGATTCCATGTATCATCAGATATATCCAGAATTGACGGATGTGAATATTGATGTTCGTATGGATGAAGATGGAGAGATGAGGCTGATTGGAGTAGAAGCGACATTGGAAGTGCGACTGATTGTCTATGAAGAGGAAAAAATGGACATTCTTATGGATGCGTATTCCCTGGAGAAGACTTGTGCGCCAAAGCTGACAGAAGAGATCTTCGAACGCCTTCTGATGCAGAACCATTCGAAATGTAAAGTGACCGAGCAACTCTCGCTCCCAGAGATCAAAGATAATATCCTTCAGATCTGTCATAGCAACGCCAGAATTCAAGTAGAACATACGGAGGTAACAGAAGGAGGAATTCAGATTGAAGGTGTGCTTCATATCTGTTTTCTGTATGTCAAAACAGATGATGAGATTCCATTTGATACATGGCAGGGTATGATTCCGTTTTCATATCTTCTGGAGAGCAATGAGACTTCCGAAGATATGACCTATGGACTCACCTATGCGGTGGAACAACTTTCCGTTAGCCTTTTGGGAACTGATGAGATTGAGATTAAGGCAGTGCTTGCATTCAACAGCTTCTTGAAGAGCCCGGTAATGATTCAGAATATAGAAGAAATAGAGTTTCAACCTATTGATATGGAAGAAATGGAGAAACGCCCGGGAATTACAGGCTATACAGTCCGTGACGGGGATATTCTGTGGGATCTGGCGAAACGTTATCATACAACAGTGCAAGGAATTATGGAAGTCAATGATTTGGAGACTGAGGAGATAAAATCAGGGGATAAGATATTGATTTTTAAAGAAAATATGAGTATACTATAAGAACACTGTATACAAGATACAAGGAGAAAGCATATGGATAAATTAGAGTTAAAGGCACTGGGAAAGATTAATCTGGGGCTTGATGTTCTGGGGCGGAGAGATAATGGATATCATGATGTAAGGATGGTTATGCAGACGGTCTATCTCTATGATCAGATTAAGATAGAAAGGACGAAAGAGCCAGGGATTCAATTGTCGACCAATCTTTTTTATCTCCCGGTAAATGAGAATAATCTTGCATATCAGGCAGCAAACTTATTAATGGAAGAATTTCAGATTTCAGAGGGTGTGAAGATTACGCTGGATAAGCATATTCCGGTTGCAGCAGGAATGGCCGGCGGCAGTTCCAATGCAGCGGCAGTTTTATTCGGGATCAATCAGATGTTTTCTCTGGGATTATCGCAGAAAGAGTTGATGGAACGTGGGGTGACGCTGGGAGCAGATGTTCCCTACTGTATTATGCGGGGAACCGTGCTGGCGGAAGGAATCGGAGAAATCCTGACCCCGCTTCCAGATATGCCGAAATGTTATATATTGATTGCAAAACCACCGATTAGTGTATCTACAAAGATGGTATATGAGAAGTTAGATGCTCATGAGATTCAGGAACATCCAGATATCGATGGAATTCTTCATGGACTGGAGAATCAGGATTTGCAGCAGATCGCTTCTTGTATGGGAAATGTGTTAGAGAAAGTGACCATAGAAGAATATCCGGTCATAGAAGAAATCAAGAGTGTGATGAAGGATAATGGTGCGTTGAATGCTATGATGAGTGGAAGTGGCCCGACTGTTTTTGGAATATACGATGATAAGCAACAGGCGAAAAATGCAGCATCCAAGATAAAAGAATTACAATTGGCAAAGCAGGTGTATGTGACGAATATACACAATGCAAGGAGGAAATAGAAGATGGATACGAATTTTCAAGTCAATATGAATGAATATCTCCCGTTAAGGGATGTTGTGTTCAATACGTTACGGCAGGCAATTCTGCGGGGTGAGTTAAAGCCGGGAGAACGCTTGATGGAGATTCAGCTTGCGAATAAACTGGGAGTCAGCCGTACTCCGATTCGAGAAGCAATCCGTAAGCTGGAGCTGGAAGGCCTGGTGCTCATGATTCCAAGAAAAGGAGCAGAAGTTGCAGATATCACGGAAAAGAGTCTCCGGGATGTATTGGAAGTGCGCAAAGCTCTGGAAGAACTGGCTGTTCAGTTGACTTGTGATAAGATAACTAAGGAGCAGATCAGAGAATTAGAGCAGGCAGCAGAACAATTTAAGAAGACTCTTAAGAGCAATGATATAACAGAAATAGCGGAGGCAGATGTACGTTTCCACGATATCATATATCTTGCTACGGATAATCAGAAATTAATACTGTTGTTGAATAATCTTAGAGAACAGATGTATCGGTATCGAATTGAGTATCTGAAGAGAGCCGATAAATATTCCCAGCTGCTTGCGGAACATGAAGAGATTATCCGCCATATTGAGAAGAAACAGAAGAAAGAAGCGGCAGAGATCGTATGTAAACACATTGACAACCAGGTTGCAGCGGTAATGGATCTGATTCGTACAAAAAATAATTAATATCTGAATAAATGAAGATTCATATGTTAACACTTCTGATAACATAGAAGGAGGTCTGATACATATGAATCTTCACAAAGAATTTTATCCGAAATATAGAATCAAGCAGTGGATCTGTACAATATTGGGAATCTGTATTGCATTCATTATAACCGTTACATTTTCCTGTCATAGAATGGAGCAGGTGAATGCTAAGGTATCTCAGACACAGGAACAGCTTGCGAAAGAAGTGTTCCGTTTTCATGTATTGGCGAACAGTGACAGTGAAGAAGATCAGAAGGTGAAATTGCAAGTCAGAGATGCGGTGTTGGAATATATGAAAGAGAGTATGTCTGATAAGACGGAAGGAGAAATGAGTGCACAGAAAACAAAGGAGTGGGCGCAGCAACATCTGACAGACTTGGAAGAGGTTGCCGATAAAGTACTTGAAAAAGAAGGATATGATTACCTTGCAAAGGCAGAGGTGACAACATGTTATTTCCCAGATAAGCGTTATGGCGATGTCCTCTTTCCGGAAGGGTGGTATGAGGCTCTTCGCATCAGATTGGGCGAGGCAGAAGGTCATAACTGGTGGTGCGTTCTATATCCTAATTTATGTTTTACCAATGCAACATGTGCAGTAGTCAGTGAAGATGGGAAAAAAGAATTAAAGAAGGCGCTGACGGCTGAGGAATATGAGATGGTCACGGCCACCTCAGACTTTAAGATAAAATGGTTTTTCTTCGGAGATGCCTCAGAAGAAAAATAGAAGAAACACGGAGGCAGTTATATGACTGAGTTTTTAGTAAGACATTTTGTAAAGAATTACGAAGAGACGGAAAAGGTGTCTGTCCGTACCGCCTATGGTGTGTTGGCGAGTGTGGTAGGCATCTTTTGTAATGCTTTTTTTATTTGCGGTGAAATGGATGATCGGATTCTTCCTGCATAGTATCGCAGTTATGGCGGATGCATTTAATAATCTGTCAGATGCAGGGTCCTCGATCATCGGACTGGTCGGGGTGAAGATGGCCAGTAAGCCGGCAGATGAAGACCATCCTTTTGGACATGGAAGAATCGAATATATTGCGGCATTGATTGTTGCATTTTTGGTACTTCAGGTTGGATTTACATTTTTTAAGGATTCGATTGGAAAGATACGCGAACCAGAAGAGTTAAAATTTCAGCTGGTATCGATTATTATCCTGATCTTGTCCATTGGCGTAAAATTATGGATGGGGTATTTTAATAGAACATTAGGCAACAAAATCAATTCCAAAGTTATGTTGGCAACGGCGGCAGATGCCATGGGAGATGTTATCACCACATCTGCGACCATTCTGGCGATTCTGTTTTGGAAAGTTACAGGCATTAATATTGACGGCTTTGTGGGAATTGGCGTGTCATTGGTTGTTATGTGGGCCGGAGTCGGAATTGCGAAAGATACATTGGAACCATTGATCGGAGAAGCGGTAGATCCGGAAGAATATGAGAGAATTACGAATTTCGTAGAGGGTTATGATGGTATTGTTGGAAGTCATGATCTGATCGTACATAATTATGGGCCGGGAAGAAGTATGGCATCTATTCATGCAGAAGTACCGAACGATGCGGATATTGAAGTGTCGCATGAGATTATTGACCGGATTGAGAGAGATGCAATCAAGAATCTGGGAATCTTTCTGGTCATACATATGGATCCGATTGAGACAAAGGATACGTATGTATTACAAGTCCGGGAGCAGGTAGAACAGACGCTGGATGCTTTGGATCCTGCGGTTTCTATTCATGATTTCCGTATGGTTGATGGAAAAGAACAGGTGAATCTGATCTTCGACATGGTTGTACCATTTGAATATGACAAGAAGAAGCAGGATGAATTGCGTATGACATTGATTAAGCTTCTGCAGATTGTTGATCACAGATATCAGTGTGTCATTACGTTGGAAAGGAGTTATGTAGCCAGTGCAAAAGAATCATAAGTACACATTTGAAAGCAGAATACGATTCAGTGAAGTAGATCATACGAAGCGGATTACATTGCCGGGAATTATTAATTATTTTCAGGATTGCAGTACCTTTCATTCAGAGAGTCTTGGGGTAGGGATTGATTATTGTGCAAAACATAAACGAGCATGGATTCTATCGGCCTGGCAAGTGATTGTAGAGCGTTATCCGATGATGGGAGAGCCAGTAAGTGTCAGCACCTGGGCGACTGAGTTTCAGGGGCTGTATGGGATTCGTAATTTTTGTATGCAGGATGCAGGAAAGCAGAATGTGGCATATGCGAATTCTGTATGGGTGTACATGGATATGGAGAAAGGCAGGCCTGTAAAGCCGGATGAACAGGAGATCGCACTCTATGGATCAGAGGAGCCATTGGAAATGGAATATGCATCGAGGAAGATCGATCTTCCGAAAGAGACAATAGAGAATACACCATTTCCGGTAAGAAAATATCATATTGATACCAATGAGCATGTGAACAACTGTCAGTATGTGCAGATGGCACTGGAAGTACTAAAGGAACCAATGGAAGTTCGGCAGCTCAGAGTAGAATATAAGAAGTCTGCGGTATATGGAGATGTAATCTGTCCAAGGACGGCTTATGAAGAAGATCGTACCGTGATTGAATTATGCAATGAAAAAGGGAAACCTTATGCAGTAGTGGAATTAAAATAAAATACGGAAGGAATCAGTCTTTGATGGAAAAGGTGGATGTAATAGATGATTATTTGAACAGGCAAAAGCGACGAGTCTTATATCCTCAAATGGGAGAAATGGGGCTCCAGTTAGTACCCTATACAATGTATCAGATCTTTGAAGATGGGACAGACATTGTGAAAGGTTGGAAGATAAAGGGATGAGAACAACAGATACAATCGAAGAGTTTATGGAACGTATACATTTGCCGGTGGGTGCAGTTGATGAAGTACTGCGGTTTCAGATGACAGAAGAAGAGCTGGCAGAGTGGGAGAAACGGTTCCAAAATGACAGGGATGATTTTTTTTCACAGTTGGAATTGCGAGAAGATCAGAAATTAAGAACATTATATCTATATATTAGATTTGCACTGAAGATGAAACCTGTTTTTTTAGAAAATAATATTTCAGAAAAAATATATTATGATACATTTCATGACCTGACTATCTGGTGTAAGTGGTGTAAAAAATATTATGGTATCTATGGAATGGTCGAGGCAAGATGGTATGAACGATTATATGAGATGAAGGTATTCCGCCTGGGAAGACTTGAATTTGAAAAGATTATTCTGGAAGAAGATATCCGGTATTCTGGCGGCCATGTAAAAAAAGGAGAAAAGGTGATAGGTGTCCATATTCCGGAAGGAGGATCACTTTTGCCGGAAGCGTGTGATGAATCTTTTGCACTTGCGGAAAAATTCTTTTCGGACGAATACAAATTATATACTTGTTCTTCATGGCTGACATCTCCAGCATTATATGAATTGTTAGATGAAACGAGTAACATCCTGAAGTTTCAGAAAAGATTTGAGATCCTGGATATTCAATATATGTTCCCATTAGCAGAACAAAGGGTATATGGAATCATAAAAGAAGATAAAAACGAGTATCCAGAAGATACTCGTTTACAGAAAAATTTGAAAAAATTTTTACTTGAAGGGAAAAAAGTAGGAATAGCATTGGGAGTTATGAAAAGGAGCAATTAGCTCCTTTTTGCTATTTCTGCATTTACCCTGTTTCTGAGAGATATGATGTAGAAATCGGATTTTACGTTCGTTATATGGAAGTACAGCCTGTTGGAAACAGATGGAGGAGCTCTTGGGATTTTTACTGCATTAGGTATATGGAATGATTACCTGAGTCCATTAATTATGCTGAATGATATTGATTTTTGGACAGAACAAAAGTATACTATAATAACACTGTATACAAGATGCAAGGAGGCAGTCATGGCATTAACAGATAATCTGGGGAAAAAAGTAAGATTGATGGTAGTAAAGGAAGTAGAATTTGGTGTGTATCTTGGAAATAGCCAGGAGAAGGTACTTCTTCCCAAAAAGCAGGTTCCGCGCGGAATAGAAATCGATGATCCGGTCGAAGTATTTTTATACAAAGATTCGTCCGACCGATTGATCGCAACAACCAGTGAACCAAAGATTACATTGGGGGAACTTACCGTGCTTCGTGTAGTAGATACTGGAAGGATTGGAGCATTTCTTGACTGGGGATTGGAGAAAGATCTTTTATTGCCGTTCAGGGAGCAGACTGCAAAGATCAAGAAAGGGGACGAAGTGCTTGTTGCCCTTTATATTGATAAGTCAGGAAGATTGTGTGCGACTATGAAGGTCTACGATAGATTGCAGAGTGATTCGCCATATCAGAAGGATGATCAGGTGGAAGGAACAGTCTATGAGATCAGTGATAATTTTGGTGTATTTGTGGCAGTAGATAATCGCTATTCCGCATTGATTCCGAAGCGAGAAGCTTTTGGAAAGCTGAGAGTCGGAGACCGTGTACATGCAAGAGTCGTGCAGGTGAAGAAAGATGGGAAGCTTGATTTAAGTGTGCGTGAGAAAGCATTTCTTCAGATGGATGCAGATGCAGATTTGATCATGAAACGCATAGAAGCTTATGGCGGCATCCTGCCATTTACAGATAAGGCGGAACCGGAATTAATCAAGAAAGAATTCGGGTTAAGTAAAAATGCATTCAAGCGTGCAGTGGGACGTTTACTAAAAGAAGGAAAGATACTAATTAGCGAAAAACATATTGAAATTCGAAAGAAATAGGTTATAATAAGGGCGAAGGAATATAACGTAAGAAGGAGATAGTGAGATGAAAGTACAGAATATTACAAACATTGAAAAGTTTTTTAATGCAGTTGATGAGTGTAAGGGAAGAGTAGAATTAGTAACTGGCGAAGGTGACAGATTGAATTTAAAATCTAAGCTGTCTCAGTACGTATCCATGGCAAATATCTTTTCAAATGGCGAGATTCCGGAATTAGAGCTTATTGCATATGAGAAGGAAGATATTGATAGATTAGTGAAATTCATGGTTGATGGTGAGTAGAATCTTACGTGAATGCAGACAGAAGGTGTTCCTTTCGGAAGGGGCACCTTTTACTTATATATAGAAATATTTTTGAAGTGCGTAATACAAAAGAGCAGGAAAAGGAGTAGGTATGAGTTTTGCACATCTTCATGTCCATACAGAATATAGTCTGCTGGACGGTTCGAATAAAATAAAAGAATGCGTATCCCGGGTGAAAGAGCTGGGGATGAACAGTGTGGCTATCACGGATCATGGTGTAATGTTTGGAGTGATTGATTTTTACCGTGCGGCAAAAGCAGTGGGGATTAAGCCAATTCTGGGATGTGAAGTTTATGTGGCACCAGGTTCACGCTTTGACAAAGAAGCCGCAGGAAGCGGGGAAGAACGATATTATCATCTGGTCTTGCTGGCGGAGAATGACTTAGGATATCATAATCTGATGAAGATTGTATCGAGGGGATTTACAGAAGGATATTATTACAAACCCCGTGTAGACCTGGAAGTACTGAAAGAATTTCATGAGGGAATCATTGCTCTGAGTGCATGCCTTGCGGGGGAAGTTCAGAGAAATATTCTGCGTGGAATGTACAGCGAGGGTAAAGAAGCAGCACTTCGGTATCAGAAGATATTTGGGGAGGGAAACTTCTTCCTGGAATTACAAGACCACGGTATGCAAGAACAGAAGATGGTGAATCAGTCGTTGCTTCGAATGTCGCAGGAGACGGGAATTGAACTGGTGGCGACTAACGATATTCATTATACCTATGCAGAAGATGAGAAGCCACATGATATGCTGCTTTGTATCCAGACTGGAAAGAAACTTTCGGATGAAAACCGTATGCGCTATGAGGGAGGACAGTATTATATCAAATCCGAAGAAGAGATGCGCACATTATTCCCTTATGCACTTCAGGCTTTGGAAAATACACAGAAGATTGCAGACCGTTGTAATGTTGAGATTGAGTTTGGGGTGACAAAACTTCCAAAATATGATGTTCCAGAGGGATACACCTCTTGGGAGTATTTGCAGCATTTGTGCTATCAGGGACTCAAGAAGCGATATCCATCTGGTGACGAAGCTTTAAAGAATCGGTTGGAATATGAATTGTCTGTCATCAAGTCCATGGGCTATGTGGATTATTTCCTGATTGTGTGGGATTTTATCAAGTATGCCAAGGATCATGGTATTATGGTGGGGCCGGGACGTGGTTCGGCAGCCGGAAGTATTGTGGCATATTGCCTGGAGATTACCAGCATTGATCCGATTAAGTATCAGTTGCTGTTTGAACGTTTTCTGAATCCGGAACGTGTATCCATGCCTGATATAGACGTGGATTTCTGTTTCGAACGACGTCAGGAAGTGATTGATTATGTGGTGGAAAAATACGGTTCAGACCGGGTGGTTCAGATTGTTACGTTTGGTACGATGGCAGCGAAGGGAGTCATTCGTGATGTGGGGCGCGTTATGGATCTGCCTTATGCGTTCGTGGATTCTATCGCCAAGATGATACCGAAAGAACTGAATATAACATTGGATCGTGCATTGAGCATGAATCCGGAGTTAAAGAAGTTGTACCAGGAAGATGATCAGGTCCGTGAATTGATTGACATGTCCAAGAGACTGGAAGGTCTTCCAAGACATACATCTATGCATGCGGCAGGAGTCGTAATCAGTCAGAAATCTGTAGATGAGTATGTACCATTGTCACTTGGATCTGACGGATCTGTAGTTGCGCAGTTTACAATGACGACATTGGAGGAACTGGGGCTTTTAAAGATGGATTTTCTGGGGCTTCGTACTCTTACGGTAATTCAGGATGCGGCGCGTCTGGCAAGTGAAAGCGCAGGAGAAAGGATAGATATTAATCAGATTGATTATGATGATAAACGTGTCCTGGAGTCGATTGGAACAGGAAAGACTGACGGAATCTTCCAGTTAGAAAGTGGCGGAATGAAGAGTTTCATGAAGGAGCTGAAGCCGCAGAATCTGGAGGATATTATTGCCGGAATCTCTTTATACCGACCGGGACCGATGGATTTTATTCCACAATATATCAAAGGAAAGAACCATCCAGAAACGATTACGTATGACTGTCCGCAGCTGGAGCCGATCCTTGCACCGACCTATGGATGTATTGTGTATCAGGAACAGGTTATGCAGATTGTACGAGATCTGGCCGGTTATACATTGGGACGAAGTGATCTCTTACGCCGTGCGATGTCTAAGAAAAAGGGCGAAGTAATGGAGCGTGAGCGGAAGAACTTTGTGTACGGCAATCCGGAAGAAGGGGTGCCGGGCTGTATCGCCAACGGAATTGATGAGAAGACGGCCAATAAGATTTATGATGAGATGATTGATTTCGCAAAATATGCATTTAACAAATCTCATGCAGCTGCGTATGCGGTGGTATCTTATCAGACAGCCTGGTTAAAATATTATTATCCGGTAGAGTTTATGGCAGCGCTTATGACTTCTGTCATTGATAATCCGGGAAAAGTATCAGAATATATCTACACATGCCGACAGCTTGGCATTGAGATTCTTCCACCGGATATAAATAAAGGCGAAGGAAGTTTCTCTGTAGATAATGGAAATATCCGTTATGGACTTGCTGCAATCAAAAGTATTGGCAGACCGGTCATAGATGCAATCATTGCTGAGAGAAACGCCAGAGGTGAATTCAAAAATCTGAAAGATTTTATTGAACGATTATCAGGAAAAGAAGTAAATAAACGAACCATAGAAAGTTTCATCAAATCAGGGGCTTTTGATAGTTTGGGTGGAACTCGCAAGCAGTTCATGGTTATCTATGTGAAGATCCTGGATCAGGTGAATCAGGAGCGTAAATACTCTATGACAGGACAGTTGTCTTTGTTTGATATGGTTGGTGATGACCAGAAAGCTGAATTCGACATTCCGCTTCCTCATGTAGGTGAGTATGAAAAAGAGACAAAACTTGCGTTTGAAAAAGAGGTACTGGGCATCTATCTCAGTGGTCACCCAATGGAAGAATACGAAGAAAAGTGGAAGAAGAATATTACCAGAACAACCTTAGATTTTCAATTGGATGAAGAGACTGGAAGAACAAAGGTTCACGATGGCGCCAGAGAGATCGTGGGTGGAATTATAACCTCGAAGACTATCAAATATACGAAGAATAATCAGACGATGGCATTTATTACGCTGGAAGACTTGGCAGGTTCTGTAGAAGTTGTAATCTTCCCAAAAGTCTATGAGAAGAATCAGCAATATCTGAACGAAGAGAGCAAAGTCTTTGTAAAAGGAAGAGTGTCAGAAGAAGATGAGGCGGCAAGTAAGCTGATCTGTGAGTCGATTGTTCCATTTGAGCAGACGAAACGAGAATTGTGGTTGCAATACGCGGATAAAGAGGCGTATTTATCAAAGGAGAAGGAACTTTTGGAATTGTTGAAAGACTCCGATGGATCCGATTCTGTGGTCATATATTGTAAAAAAGAGAAGGCAATCAAACGTCTTCCGGCAAACAGAAATGTAAGTGCAGACAAAGTTTTATTGAGCAAATTGACGAATTATTTGGGAGAATCTTGTGTAAAAGTAATCGAAAAACCCATTGAAAACCTTTGATAATTAATGTACAATGTTGCACGAGAGAGATAGATTTCCATAGGGATTAAATTAAGAATACGATGGAGGGATAATTCATGGCAGACAAAGTAATACGTACGATAGGTGTATTGACAAGTGGCGGTGACGCACCTGGAATGAATGCAGCAATCCGTGCGGTAGTTAGAACAGCATTAGGAAAAGGCCTGAAAGTCAGAGGTATCAGAAAAGGATATCAGGGACTTTTGGATGAAGAGATTATTGATCTGTCCGCCAGAGACGTATCTGATACAATCCAGCGCGGAGGAACAATTCTTCAGACGGCGCGTTGTGAAGAGATGCGTACAGAAGAGGGGCAACAGAAAGCTGCAGCAATTTGTAAGAAATATGGAATTGACGGATTAGTAGTAATCGGTGGAGACGGTTCCTTTGCCGGAGCTCAGAGGTTAGCAAATCTTGGAATTAATACAATCGGAATTCCGGGAACTATTGATCTGGATATCGCATGTACAGAATATACAATCGGATTTGATACAGCAGTAAATACAGCAATGGAAGCAATCGATAAAGTTCGTGATACATCAACTTCTCATGAAAGATGCTCTATCATCGAGGTTATGGGAAGAGATGCCGGATATCTTGCTTTGTGGTGTGGTATTGCCAATGGTGCAGAGCGTATTCTGATGCCAGAAGAGCATGACTATAACGAAGAAGCAATCGTAGCAGATATTCAGGAATGCAGAAAACGTGGTAAGAAGAATTACATCATCATCAACGCAGAAGGCGTCGGTGACTCACTGAACATGGCGAAGAGAATCGAAGAAGCAACCGGAATGGAGACCAGAGCAACCATTATCGGACACATGCAGCGTGGTGGAAGCCCGACATGTAAAGACCGTGTATATGCATCCATCATGGGAGCAATGGCAGTAGATCTTCTGATCGCAGGAAAGAGCAATCGTGTAGTAGGCTACAGACACGGAGAATACGTTGATTTCGATATCAACGAAGCATTGAAGATGCAAAAAGGAATTCCAGATTACCAGTACGAAATCGCAAAAGAACTCGCATTGTAAGATTGAAAGATAGAGAAAAAAGAGGCAAAAATGCCTCTTTTTTTTCGATTGGGTACAGGGCATTTTTTAATTTGGGACGTAGTAAAGTTAAAAAAGTCTACGTCCTCTACTTGAAATCGTGAGAGGCAAACGGTACAATGGGTAGTACGAATGTATGATAAAGGAGATTATTATCGTGGAGATGAATTCTAAAAATACAGCCCCTGTTGGTGTCTTTGACTCTGGTGTGGGCGGTTTGACGGTTGCCAGAGAGATTATGCGTCAGCTTCCGAATGAGAATCTTGTGTATTTTGGGGATACGGCCAGAGTGCCTTATGGAAGCAAGTCTAAGAATAATATTATCCGATTTTCGCGGCAGATTATCCGTTTTCTTCAGACGAAGAACGTGAAGGCGATTGTAATTGCCTGTAACACAGCCAGTGCGCTGGCACTTGAGACTGTGGAGAAGGAGATAGATATTCCGATTATTGGAGTGATCGTGCCAGGTGCGAGAGCAGCTGTGCAGGAGACGAAGAATGGAATGATTGGTGTGGCAGGAACGGAAGCGACGATTCGAAGTGAGACTTATACGAAGGTCATTAAGAGCATGAATCCGGATGCGGTCGTTATTGGAAAGCCTTGTCCGTTATTTGTGCCGTTAGTGGAAGAAGGCTTTGCGAAGCACAAGATCACAGAGGAAGTAATCGATATCTATCTGTCGGATATGAAGAAGACGGATATTGATACCATGATTTTGGGATGTACGCATTATCCTTTGTTGAGATCCAGAATTATTGAGTATTTTGGGGAGAAGGTACATATTGTAAATCCGGCTTATGAGACAGCGATGGATCTGAAATCCATATTGGAAAAGAAAGGAATTGCAAATCAATCGGGAAAACCGGCAGTCTATGATTTTTATGTCAGTGATGCGGCTGAGAAGTTTACGCAATTTGCGAATACGATCCTTCCATATGATGTCGCTGCGACAAAGCAGATTAATATAGAAGAATATTAGGTGATGGTATGACGAAAGAAGTATTATTGACTATATCTGGTCTGCATTATGAGACGACTGGATTAGTGGATGAGGATGAAAATGAGAACGAACCAATTGAAGTCATCACGCCGGCAACATATTATCTGAAGAATGGGAAGCATTATGTTGTCTATGATGAAGTGGTAGAAGGAATGCCGGGGTCTATCAAGAATAAGATTCGCGTTGATGAAGAGGGCAAGCTTGAGATTATGAAAAGTGGCATTTCAAATACACATATGGTTTTTGAAAAAGATAAGATTAACATGACTCAGTATAATACTCCGTATGGGGAATTAATGGTTGGAACACATACAAAAGAGATGAAGGTGGATGTGACCGAGGAGAATATCGATATCCATGTAAATTATGCGTTGGATATCAATAGTGAGATGGTCGCTGACTGTAATATAGCGATTAATATAAAAGCATTGGACCGTTAAGATCCAATGCTTTTATTTGTTGTTGCGCTTGTCTTTATTTGCCACGTAATCTTGCGAAGAAACCTTTCTTCTTCTGTGGTGTCTCTAATGGTCCTCTTAAGCCCTTGACTGCGGTAATGTAGATGCCGCTTACAGTAGCTTTTACTTCCTTTTTCACAGGAATCAGAGGATAGATCTGTGCATCGCACATTAAGGTCATAATCTTCGGACCAACTTTTGCTTTTACAACCGGCACTTTGGAACGGCGAAGATATTTTGGTGTGTTCTCCAGAACGATGGCTGGGAGTCCTGCATCTTTCATCCGCATCTTGCCTTTATCGATAATAAGCATAGATACAGTCTGCGCTACAGCATCCAACTGTTCCTGCTGTTCAGCCTGTCTCTTTTCTGCCTTTTTTCCTAAGAAATACAACACAACACATGCAACAATTAAAACGATTAAAATAACAAGCAATACGATGGTAAACGTACTCACGGCGAACCTCCTAAAATCTATTTTTCACGAACTACATTGTAACATTCTTTGAGCACAAGTGCAAGAGATTTGAGGTTTTAGGGTTACTTTTCCGGTGAGAAAAGGTATAATAATTATAAGTAAGAGAGTGTTGGGGAGGATTATCATGCTTCAGATAGCAGGAGATGGAATCGGAATTGCATATGAATGGATTCTGGATCATTTTTTCTTGATAAATATCGTGTTTTCACTTCTGATCATATTTTTTCAGCGCCGCAATCCCACGACTGTGTGGGCATGGCTTCTGCTGTTGTATTTTATCCCCATTCTGGGATTTGTACTATATCTGATCCTGGGTCAGAATTTCCATAAAGACCGAATGTTTAAGATGAAGGAAATCGAAGGAGAGATCAAGTATGCCGTTCGCAGACAGGAGGAATCCATCTATAGGAAGAAATTGCGGTTGCGCGATCCTGAGCTGGAAAGGTTCAAAGGATTGATCTTATATAATCTGAATGAAGTAGAGTCTGTGTTGACAGATAATAATGATATTCGCATCTATACGGATGGAAAGGAGAAGTTTCAGGCGTTGCTTGCAGAGATGGAGCATGCCAGAAATTATATCCATGTGCAATATTACATTATCCGCAATGATGAGCTGTGGCAGGAGATTGAAAAGGTATTGATACGAAAAGCAAGACAGGGAGTGGAAGTTCGGGTCTTGTTCGACAGTATGGGATGCAGAGGAATGCATAATTCCGACTGGGTTCGCTTAGAGAAAGCAGGCATTGAAGTGGCCGAATTCTTCCCGGCAGTTCTGGGGAAATTACAACTTCGCGTAAACTATCGAAATCACAGAAAGATTGTAGTTATCGATGGGAGAATTGGATTTGTCGGAGGCTTTAATATCGGACGGGAATATCTTGGAAAGGATAAAAAGTTTGGCTATTGGAGAGATACACATATTTGCATTGAAGGATCGGCGGTTACTTCGTTGGCGGTACGATTTGTGTTAGATTGGAATTATGCGGCCAAGGAGAATCTATTCTTAGAAGATCGACTCTTTGAGATTCCCAATTATGTGCGTAACGGACGTGATCCGGTACAGATTATTTCCAGTGGCCCGGATTCCAGCAGTCAGGAAATTCGTAATAATTATCTCCGTCTGATTCATATGGCGAAGAAGAGTATCTATATACAGACTCCATACTTTATCCCGGATGATAATATACGGGATGCATTGATGATAGCTGCGAAGTCTGGTATTGACGTACGGATCATGATTCCGTGCAAACCAGATCATCCGTTTGTATATTGGGCGACCTATTCTTATCTAGGCGAAATGATTGAGGCTGGTGCAAGATGTTATACTTATGATCATGGCTTCCTTCATGCGAAATGTATGTGTGTAGATGGGCTTGTGACCTGTATGGGGACGGCTAATATGGATATTCGCAGTTTTAGTCTGAATTTTGAAGTTAATGCTGTGATCTACAGTGCGCGAACAACCGAGAAATTAGTTGAAGCATTTGAGAATGACATTACAAAGAGTACTCTGGTGACTCGAAAGAAGTATGAACAGAGAAATTATATCGTACGAATCAAAGAACAATTTTGCAGATTGTTATCTCCAGTTTTGTAATACGAGACGAGAAAAGAATGAAATAAATGTGAAAAGCCTTTGAAAGTCCAGCCAAATGTGCTATAACATAATAGTGCGTAATTTTGTTGATAAGAATAATATAGAGCATGAGGTGTAGTATGAAAAAGAAGATTATAATGTTATTAACAGGTGTATTTGCCGCTTCTATGATATTGACTGGTTGTGAAGGAAGCAAAGGATTGGAGACGGATGCATTGACGATTTCCAAATATAAAGGAGTGGAAGTTGACGAGGTAGAAAAGTCTGAGGAGATTACGGATGAGGATGTAGAGAATACGATTAATTCTACTCTGCAGATGAATGCAACTACGAATGAGATCACAGACCGTCCGGTACAAGAGGGAGATACAGCAACGATTGATTTTGTTGGAAAAATGGATGGCGTTGAATTTGAAGGCGGATCTTCTACAGATTATCCGCTTACGATTGGATCAGGAACATTTATCGATGGATTTGAAGATAGTGTGATTGGACATAATGTTGGAGATACTTATGACTGGGAAGGACAATTCCCAGATGATTATGGCAATACAGATTATGCCGGGAAGTCGGTCGTATTTACCATTACAGTCAAAGAAATCAGTGAACAGGTCGTTCCTGAGCTGGACGATGAATTTGTAAAATCTGTATCTGAGGAATCAAAGACTGTTAAGGAATATAAGGAAGAAGTCAGAAAACAGTTAGAAGAAGATGCCAAGACCAACTATGAAGACAGTCTCAGCCAGGAAGTATGGCAGGCAGTTCTGGATAATACCGAAGTAAAGAAGTATCCAGAAGAAGATGTACAGGAGATATCGGATTCCTTGATTGAACAATACAAGTCAGCAGCAGAATACTATGGACAGGATTATGAGACTTTCATTGAGGAACAGATGCAGACCACAGTGGAAGATTTTGAAAGCCAGGTTGAGGAGGCTGCAAAATCAAGTGTCAAGCAGACGATGGTAACAGAGGCAATCGCAGACAAAGAGAAGATTAAGCTGACAGATGATGTTTATGAGGAACAATTAAAACAGATGGCTGAAGATTACGGCTATGAAGATGTAGATGCGTTAAAAGAAGCAGCGTCAGAAGAGGACTTGAAAGAAATCGCATTGAATAATCTGGTCAAAGAATGGCTGGTAGAACATTGTGTTCAGGTCGCTTCTGAATAGGGAAGAGCAGTAGGGATGATAAGGCTTATTCGGATGTCGGGGAAAAGACATTTTGAATAAGCCTCTTTTGTTGAAAATACGATAGTTGATGGAGAAAATGAGATGGGTAAGACAGTTGAGAAGGGAAGAGATGAGTTCCGCACAAAAATGGGATTTGTTATTGCGTGTATTGGTTCTGCGGTAGGAATGGCTAATATCTGGATGTTTCCATACAGAACCGGTAAGTTTGGCGGAGCAGCATTTTTAATTCCGTATTTTATATTTGTGGTGCTGCTTGGATTTTCCGGTGTTATCGGCGAGATGGCATTCGGACGGAGCATGAAGACAGGACCGCTTGGTTCTTTTGGAAAAGCGATGGAGATGCGGTTCGGAGAAAAAGGGAGACCAGTCGGCAGAGCAATTGGGATGATTCCGGTGATAGGTTCTCTTGGAATTGCAATCGGCTATTCTGTGGTTGTCGGATGGGTCATGAAGTATCTGTGGAGTTCTCTGACAGGGAATCTTACAAAAGTAGAGGATATGGGAAGCTTTTTTGGAAAGATTGCGGTACCATTCGGAAATATCAGCTGGCATATGCTGGGGTTAGCTGTGACGTTTGTTATCATGGCATTTGGTATCACCAAGGGAATCGAGAAGGTCAATAAGGTCATGATGCCAGTCTTTTTCCTGTTCTTTCTGATTCTGATGGTACGTGTTGCTACTCTGCCGGGAGCAATGGAAGGTTACAAGTATCTCTTTGTACCGAAGTGGGAAGAATTACTGGATATCAATACCTGGGTGTATGCATTGGGACAGGCATTTTTCTCATTGTCACTGGCAGGTTCTGGAACCATTGTGTATGGAAGTTATCTGAAGAAAGACATTGATATTGTGAGCTGTGCGAAGAATGTTGCGTTCTTTGATACCTGTGCGGCACTGCTGGCAGGAGTCGTAGTGATTCCGGCTGTATTCGCGTTCGGTCTTGATGTGGCAAGCGGTCCGCCGCTGATGTTTATCACATTGCCGGCAGTATTTCAACAGCTTCCGCTTGGTGGTTTATTTGCAATTATCTTTTTTGCTGCGGTGTTATCGGCAGCGATCACGTCCCTTATGAATCTGTTCGAGACGCCGGTCGAGGCGCTTCAGGAACAGTTCGGACTGTCAAGAAGGATGGCAGTAGCAGTGATTGCCGTGATTGGAGCAGCCGTCAGTATCTTCATTGAGAGCGGAGATTCTGTTGGCGCATGGATGGATGTCATCTCCATCTACATCATTCCTCTTGGAGCATTGCTGGCAGGAATCATGTTCTTCTGGGTATGTCCGAAAGGATATGCAAGAAGTCAGGCTGAGACGGGACGGACGAAGCCTTTGGGCAAATGGTTCGAGCCACTGACAAAATATGTGTTTGTAGGCATCACACTGGTTGTGTATGTCCTTGGAATCTTCTTTGGTGGAATTGGTTAAAAATGTGGGGAGATCTCTTTCCATTCTCCCGATTTAAGATCCGGGTCTAAGGAAATAGAATCAATGGCTGTACGTTTTAATTCTATAACACAGCAACCCACAATCTTTAACATTCGGCGTATCTGGCGCTTTCGGCCCTCTGTGATCACGATGGTTCCCTGGACAACAGGATGATCCATCCGGTTATGACGGGTTTTCTCCTGAATCTCAGGGTGAAGCGTTGGAAGAATATCGGCAAGAATTGTCGTATGTGTAACAGAGATTTTGGCAGGAGCAGTTGGAATGTCAGAGCCTTTTAGAAGGACTCCATATTCCAGCTGCTTTTGCTTCTCTTCTGTTAGGGCCCCAAGGGCGGTAAATTCATAAGTCTTTTCTTTGTGACGGGTAGGATGAGTCATTTCCTGATTCCACTGCCCGTCATCTGTAATCAAAAGCAGCCCTTCTGTCTCGCGGTCCAGCCTGCCGACGGGAGAGAGGGCATCATTGTGTAATTCCTGAAAATAATCCATCACAGTGGGGTAGCGGTCATCGCGTCTTGCAGTGACACAGCCGAAGGGTTTGTTAAACATATAGTAATGATACATCGTGATTCCTCCTGGTACATTTATCATATTTATCCCTGTTAGAAAAGTCAAGAAATTATCATTTATTTTCCATTACCTATTGACTCTGACGCTGCGTCATAGTATATGCTGAATCTGTACAAGAGGAGGGCGAGACGATGTTAACAGTACATGAAGTAAGTAGGATGACGGGAGTGAGTATACGCGCTCTGCATTACTATGACCAGATCGGGCTTTTGCATCCGGCAAAAAGTACGGATGCCGGTTACCGCCTGTATGACGATACAGAGTTGGAACGATTGCAGCAGATTCTATTGTTTCGGGAGTTAGAATTCCCGTTGAAAGAGATTAAGAAGATTCTGGACAGCCCGAATTTTGATAAGAATCTGGCGCTGGACCAGCAGATTACTTTATTAAAGATGAAGAAAGAGCATCTGGAAAGACTCATTGACCTTGCTCTTGAGACAAAAAAGAAAGGAGCGGATTATATGGATTTTTCGGCATTTGATACACAGAAAATAGAAGAATATACGAGAAAGGCCAAGGAGACCTGGGGTCATACGGAAGCCTTCCAAGAATATGAAGAAAAGGCAAAAATCAGGAGTCAGAAAGAAGAGAAGGATATGCAGAAAGCTTTTATGGAACTCTTTGTAGAATTTGGTAAGATGAAAAAGGAAGACCCGACCAGCGAAGCAGTCCAGGCGCAGGTAAAGAAATTACAGGATTATATTACGGATCACTTTTATACTTGTACGAATGAGATCCTGCAGTCCTTGGGAGAGATGTATGTTGGCGATCATGAATTTACAGAGAATATCGACCGTGCCGGAGGTGAAGGAACGGCACAGTTCGTAGCAGAAGCGATAAAAAGATATCAATAATAAGAAGAGATATCCTCCGCAGTTGTTTTCAGACAGCGGAGGATATCTTTTTCTTTTGTATTGACACTTAATGGTGAAAATAGTAAAATAATTACAGTAGTACTGAAATAATTTTATAAATACAAAACATAGAGTGAGGGATATGACGAAAATATGGAATCCGTAAGCAAAAAAATCAGGAAAATACGCAGAGAAAAAAATATTACATTAAAAGAATTGAGTGAGAAGACAGAATTATCAGTCAGTTTCTTGTCTCAATTCGAACGTGGAATTTCATCTATTACCCTGGTATCCCTGAAGAAGATTGCAGAGGCGCTGAACATCACAGTGAAGGAATTGTTCGAAGACGAATCGGATGTACAGGGACAATTCGTTCATAAGAAAGACAGTGGTTCAGGATTATTAGGGCTTGAGAAGAAGTATGCAAGTTATGAGAGGTTAAGCGGTAAGTTCGAAGGACGTAAGTTAGAGAGTCTTTTGCTTCGAATGGAGCCGCTGCGTGCGGATTTTGAACCGTGTACGCATGAAGGAGAGGAGTTCATCTATATTCTGGAAGGAAGTGCGCGTTTTACCGTGGACGGGCAGGAATGTATCGTATCAGAAGGAGAATCCATACATTATCCGTCTACCCTTCTGCATAGTATTGTAAACATAGAAGACCGGGAGCTGGTCTTTTTATGTATAGTAACACCAACGATATTTTAAGGAGAGGAACAGAAAGGTGGGATTATATTGCGAGTTGCGACAGACATAGGTGGTACATTTACGGATCTGGTTGCTGTAGATGCCCAGGGGAAAACAATTTTAACCAAAAGTCATACGACACCGCCCAATTTTGAGGAAGGTGTTATTGACGTTATTAAGAAGAGTGGGATCCGTCCGGAGGAGATCGAGGATTTCATTCATGGTACGACCACGATCATTAATGCATTGACCGAGAGAAAGGGTGCAAAGACTGCGTTGATTACGACAAAGGGATTCCGGGATGTACTTGAGATTGCAAGATGTAATCGTCCGGATCTTTTTAACATGGTCTTTGCAAAACCAAGACCATTTATTCCAAGATATCTGCGCAAAGAAGTCACAGAGCGTGTTGCATATGACGGAACTGTGCTGACACCTCTTGTGGAAGAAGATATCAAAGCAGCAGTAGAATATTTCCGCAAAGAAGGCGTAGAGGCAATCGCAGTATGCTATATTAACTCCTATGCGAATGACGCGCATGAAAAGCGAACGGTGGAAGTGATCAAAGAACTGTGGCCGGAAGTATTCGTAACTTCATCCATCGAGGTTACAAAGGAATGGAGAGAGTATGAGCGGACATCTACGATTGCTCTGAATTCTTATGTTATGCCGGTGGCTTCTTCTTATGTAGATCATCTGGACAGCAGACTGAAGGAAATCGGATGCCATGCCAAGGAATATATCATGCAGTCCAATGGTGGAACGACTACCTTTGAGCAGGCAAAGCAGACACCGATCAATATGGTAGAATCCGGGCCGGTGGCCGGTGTCTATGGTTCTGCCATTATCGGAAAAATCATTGGGGAAAATAATATTATCGCATTTGATGTCGGAGGGACAACGGCAAAATGTTCTCTGATCGATCAGGGAGAAGTTAAGGTGACAACAGAGTATCGCATCGAACGGACAGAAAGCTATGCCGGTTATCCAATTATGGCACCGGTCGTAGATATCGTAGAGATTGGAAACGGCGGCGGTTCCATTGCATGGATTGATGAGGCTGGTTCTCTGAAGGTAGGTCCGCAGTCTGCAGGTGCACTTCCCGGACCGGTGGCTTATGGAATCGGCGGAACAGAGCCGACCACAACGGATGCCTGTCTGGTGACCGGACGACTGTCTGCAAAGAACTTCGATAACGAAGTAGATATGGAGAACGTGAAAAGAGCAATTCAGGAAAAAGTAGGAGATGCCTTTGGCATGAATGTAGAAGATGCGGCAATGAGTATCCTCCGTGTGGCTGAGGCAAATATGTATAATGCGCTGAAGCTGATCTCTGTAAGACGTGGATATGACCCGAGAGACTTTACGATGGTCGCTTTCGGAGGAGGCGGTCCGATGCACTGTGCTTATCTGGCTAAGGAACTGAATATCCGCATAGTAGTAGTACCGATTGCTGCACCGGTATTCTCCGCATGGGGAATGCTGATGACGGATGTGCGTCATGACTATATTCAGACCAATATTCGCAGGATGAATGAAGTAAAGGCAGAAGAACTGAACAGTATGTGGGAGAGTCTGGTAGCGCAGGCAGATGAGCAGTTCGCAAGAGAAGGCATCGGAAAGGAAAATGTTGTCTATAGTTTTATCGCAGATATGCGTTATATGGGACAGGAACATACGGTAAAGGTTAAAGTTCCCCCGCTGCCATGGACTGAAGAGACAAAAGAGGAGATTATCAACCGCTTCCATGATACACATGAACATTTCTATACTTTCCGGCTTCCGGACACGCCAACGGAGATCGTGAATCTTCATCTGGTGGCTTATGGACGTCTTACCAAGCCTGAGCTGGCAGAGATCGCTCCACATGAAGGAGACGTAAAAGAGGCAGTCAAGGAAGTAAGAAAAGTATACTTTACCGATGACGGCTGGATGGATACCCCAATCTATGACAGAGAAGCGCTGGGAAGCGGCGTGGTTCTGGAAGGACCAGTCATTGTAGAAGAGGCGGCAGCTTCAACAGTAGTAGCGAAGGGGCAGAAACTGACGGTAGATACCTATGGCAATCTGATTATTGAAACGGAGGTGCAGGAATAATGGCAGAAGTAAAGATTAATCCGGTAACACTTGATATCGTGAAAGACTCCCTGATCGCTGTCAGCAATGAGGTGTTCTATGCATTTGCCCGCACATCCATGAGTCCGATCATCTATGAGACGCTGGATTATGCAAGTGGTATTGCGGATGTAGACGGAAGACTTCTGACACAGGGAAATGGAGCCTGCGGATTTATTGGTCTGATTGCACCGATGATTCAGGAAATTATACATAAATATGGAAAAGAAAATATGCATTCGGGCGATGTATATCTGATCAATGACCCGTATCTTGGCGGTGGTACGCATCTGTCAGATATCGGTATGGTCATGCCGGTTTTCTATGGAGAGGAATTGATCGCATTTATCGGCAATAAGGCGCACTGGTCAGACGTAGGCGGTATGGCAGCAGGCTCCTTTACGACGGATTCCCAGGATGTATTCCAGGAAGGACTTCGATTCTCCGGCGTGAAATTATTAGACCAGGGTGAGATCTGTAAGCCGCTTCTGGAAATGATCAAGAGCAATGTTCGTTTCCCAGAGACATCAGAAGGAGATATGTGGGGACAGATCGCATCACTTCGTACCGGATACAAACGAATTGGTGAGTTGTGTGAGAAATATACCGTAGAAGTTGTAAAAGAGTCCATGAAACGTCTGTTAGAGCAGGGCGCAAAGATTGCGTATAACCGTATCAAAGAGCTGCCGAAAGGAAGCTGGGAGATGGAAGAATTCATGGACGATGACGGTTACGGTAATCTGGTAAGAGTAAAAGTAAAGATTACGATTACAGAAGATGAATTTATTGCTGATTTTACCGGAAGCAGTCCACAGGTGGCAAGTCCTATCAATACAGGATACAGTTCTCTGTGTGCGGGCGTAAAGGTGATCTATATGTCCATTCTCGGACCAGAGCTTGCTGTAAATGACGGAGTGTTTGAACCAATGCGGATCTTTGCAGAAGATGGTTCTATCATGCGCTGCCATGCACCGGCACCGACTTCCTGTTATTTTGAAAGTATGATTTATGCATCCGATGTTGTATGGAAGGCTCTGGCACCGGTATTCCCAGAAGCTCTGGGAGCTGGTCATATGCTCTCTGTATGTTCTGTAGTACTTGCAGGTACGAAGCAGGAAAGCGGTGAGCCATTCCTGATCGTGGAACCTACCGGAGGCGGATGGGGAGCCAGTGACGGAAAAGACGGCGAAGTCGGACAATTCTGTGTAGGGGATGGCGAGACCTATAATGTACCGGTAGAGATGGCAGAGAACCGCTATGGTATCATGATCGATGAATACAGTCTCCATACAGACGGAATGGGAGCAGGAAAATACCGCGGTGGAAGCGGAGCAGTCCGCTCTTACCGGGCAATGACAGACGGACAGTTATTTACTGCATCATTCGGAAGAAATAAATTCCCTGCATGGGGAGCTGCCGGAGGAAAAGACGGTTCTTACAATTACTTTGAATTCCATAATGCCGATGGCAGTAAAGAAGGACCGATGGGTATTGTGGCAAGACATGTAATGAATAAAGATGATGTGGTATATATGGTAACCTGTACCGGAGGCGGCTATGGCAATCCGCTGGAACGTGACCCGGAACTGGTAGCATGGGATGTAAAGAACGAATATATATCTATTCGCCAGGCAGAAGAAGACTACGGAGTTATCGTAGATGCAGATACCTTTGAGGTAAAAGGTCTTACAGATGCCAGAAAGTAGGAGGGATCAGTAGAATGATTGTACGGAAACAGGCAGATATTTCTGCTCATGTTCGCCAGGACGGAGTTGCCATGAGTGATTTCTTCGGTGCCTGCTGCCCGACAGATGGAAAAGTGTCCATGGGCTATGCAGTATTTCCACCAGGAACCGTGGTACCGCCTGCGTCTCATACCGGCGATGAATATTCTTACATCATCTCCGGAAAAGTAAAATGTGAGTGCAATGGCAAGAGCAATGAATTATGTGCCGGAGAAGCATCATTTATTCCGGCCGGAGAAGTCCATAGCAGCATGAACGACTCGGACGAAGACGCTACACTGGTATGGATGCTGATTGAAAAAGAATAGAGAAAAGAAAATCTGGCGGTGGGGTAATACCTGCTGCCATTTTTATAAGTTTCGGTCTTTTCAAATGCGGAAATAGGTTGTATTATCGAACATAGAAGAGAGATTGTAATGAACCGTTGGTTTTATGATTAAAGGAGGAGACACTATGTTAGAAGTGGGAACCAAGGCACCGGCATTTTCACTGCCGGATCAGAATGGGCAAATGCATTCGCTTGAGGAGTACAGAGGGAAAAAGGTGATCTTATATTTTTATCCGAGGGATAATACTCCGGGGTGTACGAAGCAGGCATGTGGTTATTCACAGCTGTATCCACAGTTTCAGGAAAAAGGTGCAGTTGTCATCGGAATCAGTAAGGATACGGTAGCTTCGCATAAAAGGTTTGAAGAAAAGCAGGGACTGACTTTTACGATATTGTCAGACCCGGAATTGAAAGTAATTCAGGCATATGATGTGTGGAAGGAAAAGAAGAATTATGGAAAAGTGTCGATGGGTGTTGTGCGGACAACATACCTGATTGACGAAGATGGTGTGATCATCAAAGCAAATGATAAGGTAAAAGCAGCCGATGATCCGGCGAAGATGTTAGAAGAGGTGTAATATGGGAACAGAACTTAGAATGGAAAAGCGGAAGATGCAGATGGCTTTATTGGGGAAAGAGTCATGTGTGCCGGATCTGTCCGGGGAAAGTATCTTGCAGAATCAGCTGCGATTTCAGCTGCCGGAGGATTCTGAATTGTACGATGGATATGGGAGAGTGAAAAGTGCCTATCCGTATCGCCAGAGAAATGGATATTGCAGAGAACTCAAAGAGCGTAAAGTACAGACGGCTGTTCTGGAAAATCAATATCTGAAAGCCGTATTTTTGCCAGAATATGGTGGGAGATTGTGGGAACTGTGGGATAAGGAACAAGATCAGAATCTTCTGTATACGAATGACGTTCTTCGATTCAGTAACCTGGCAACTAGAAATGCATGGTTCAGCGGCGGCGTAGAATGGAATATCGGTATTATCGGGCATACTCCATTTACGACAGAACAGATGTATGTTGCCCGGACGGAAGACGAAGCGGGCAACCCAGTTCTTCGTATGTACGAATATGAAAGAATCCGTGATGTTACATACCAGATGGATTTCTGGCTGGAAGAAGATTCCCGTTTCCTAAATTGCAGGATGCGGATTGTAAATGAAAATGATGGGGTAGTGCCGATGTACTGGTGGAGTAACATGGCAGTGCCGGAATTCGATGGCGGAAGAATCATTGTCCCGGCCAGAGCCGCATATACGACGGTAGATAAAGAGGTTCGAAAAGTAGAGATTCCGATGGTACGGGGCGTGGATGTTACCGATTATAAGAAGATTCCGAAGTCTGTAGATTATTTCTTTGAGATAGAAGAGGATATGCCGAAGTATATTGCCAATGTGAATGCAGAGGGATACGGCCTTCTTCAGATGTCAACGGACAGACTGAAAAGCCGGAAGTTATTCTCCTGGGGCAGTCAGGCAGCTTCTGACCACTGGCAGGAATTCCTGACGGAGAATGCAGGAAGATATATTGAGATTCAGGCCGGACTTGCAAAGACACAGTATGGCTGTATTCCTATGGCACCACACACTGCCTGGGAATGGATGGAGCAATATGGGGCAATTCAGATTGATGCACAGAAGCTTCAGGAATCTCATGAAGAGCGAAGTGCCGAAGTCACAGAGATGCTCCTGGAAAGAGGATGTCACAGACATCTGAAAGAAAAGCTGAAAACATCCAAGCCAATGGCTTTAAAGAAAGCAGATCTTGTGCAGTCAGGAAGCGGCTATGGAATCCTTGGAGTTCATGGCAATTGGACGGATCATCTGGAATTTGTAGATGAAGAAGGGGATTATGCCCGCTGGAAAGCATTCATAGAAGGCGGCAGATTACATTGTCCGAAGCCTGAGAAAAGACCGGATGTATTCTTGAATGATGAAGAAAGCTTTACCAGATTAATGGAAGCTGTCAAAGAACAGGAAAAACATAATTGGTACGCGCGCTATCAGTTGGGAGTTCGTTATTATATGGATGGAAAATTCAAGAAAGCAGAGCAGGAATTTCAGACATCCAGAACACTGGAGGAAAATGCATGGGCACTTCATGGGCTCGCCTGTCTGAGCTTACGGAAAGGAAAGAAGAAGAAAGCAGCCCGGTATATGTTAAAAGGAATGAAGCTTCAGAAGAAGGAATGCTCATATCAAAAAGAAGGATTCAAGATATTAATTTGTTGTGAAGCTTATGCGGAACTGTGTGCATCTTATAAAAAGCTGAGTAAAAAACTTCAGGCTGACAGCAGATTTCGGTTCTATTATATTCAGGCATTAGGTGAGAGCGGAAAAGAAGAAAAGGCTTATGAACTGTTGGAAAAAGATGGAGGAATGGTGCTTGATGATCTCCGGGAAGGAGAGGATTCTCTGGGACAATTATGGAAGAAACTGCACGATGCTGTCTCAGAAGAAGAGGAAGAAGTACCTTACAGGTATCAGTTCATGGCGTTTGAATAATCAGATAACTTCGGGAAAGTAGAAAATATAAAGAGACAGTCAGGGCAATAGATTGATAGCATAGATTCAGGAAGTTCTCGACATACTATATAGAAAAAGTAAAGTAATGTGGAGGATTTTGTGAAAGAAATTATCTATATCATTGCCCTTTCTTTGGGCTCCATTATCGCTATATTCATACTTACAAAACTAATGGGATATCGTCAGATGTCTCAGATGAGTATGTTTGATTATATCAATGGTATTACGATCGGTTCCATTGCAGCGGAGATGGCTACTTCATTGGAAGAAAACTTTGTACAGCCACTGACAGCTATGATTGTCTATTCGTTTGCAGCAATCCTATTGTCTTGGATCAGTTCAAAATCCATTAAGGCACGCCGTGTGATTGAAGGTGCACCGCTGGTACTGATGAATCACGGAGAACTCTATTGGGAGAATTTGAAAAAGGCCAAGATTGATGTGAATGAATTCCTGGTTCAATGCAGAGTCAGTGGATATTTTGATGTATCAAAGCTGGAAACAGCAATCCTGGAAGGAGATGGGAAAATCAGTTTTCTTCCCAAAGCATCCGACCGTCCGGTAACGCCGGCTGATATGAATCTTTCTGCCCAACAGGATTATATGGTGGCAAATGTAATCATGGACGGAAAGATCATAGAACAGAATCTGCGCCATACCGGAAACGATGAAAAATGGTTAAAGAATCAGATCAAAGGGCAGGGCGCTGAACGGGTAGAAGATGTGCTGCTTGCCACCTGCGATTCGTCCAATCAGGTAACTGTCTTTCTGAAAGGACATCAGAAGGAAGCGAAGAGTGTCTTGATGTAGCAAGGAAACAGTTATATTCAGACATTTATTGCAAACACATTTGAAAAGAGTTGAAATTGGTTTGTACGTAGTGATATGCTGGTTCTCAAGAAAACATGTTTGGGAGAAAAATTATGAGAAAAGAATCCGATATAATGAACATGAAAGTCTATGAATCCATGTGTTATAGCCTGGCGAAAGCATACACTACAGGAGTACGTTTGTATCAAGACGGCACTCCTTTATATTATTTTTCACCTTACTGCATTGAGCCAGATCCGTTAGGCCCCTTTTTATCTCAAATCATAGATTCTGGACATGATGTAGGCATAATTACGACATCTTTATATCAGTTTTATGCTTTTCTTACATTAAAGCCAGGTCTTCGACTGATTCTTGGACCAACGCGTGCTTTAAAAGACAGTGGACAAGAGATGGAAGAATTGCTGGCAATCCTGAGGATTGAAGAAGAGAAAAAGAATGCTTACGTTCGATGGTTATGCAGTGCGCCTGTCATTAACATTCAGCGGCTTGCATGGTTGTTAGTATCTCTGGTAATAATGTTGCAAAAGCGGCCATTTGCGATTGAGGAAGTGTGGATGGAAAGTTCGCCGGAAAGCATCCAGAATTCTGTACAAATTGAGTATATCGGGAATCGAATGAATAATATAGAAGATATGGGATTATCTCAGGCAGTTGAGCAAAGTCTTAGTTGGGAACAGCTGGTATGCTCTTATGTTGAGAATGGACAGACAGACCAGCTGAAAGAACTATTCAGTGCTCCTCCGAAGGTATATACAGGAAGTATTGTATATGATGAATTGCGGCAAATAAAAAACAGAGGGATAGCCATGGCAGACAGCGTATCGAAGGCTGCGATTCGGGGAGGACTGGATGTTCAGCAGGCGTTCCTTACGATGGAACTATATATTCAGAAGTTAGAACTGATGCAGGATTGTCCTACGGTAGAACGGCTTTTTCAGGAAATGGTGATTGATTTTGCAGAGCAGGTAGAAAAATTACGATGTCCTGCAGATGATAAAAGGCACTTTTGCAGAATGTGTATTCAATATATTTCACGGAATGTTTTGGCACCGATTCGAACAGAAAGTATGGCAAAAGAATTAGGCTATAGCAGATCCTACTTATGTAGCCGATTCAAACAGGAGATGGGACTTTCTATTACCCAGTACATTCAACAGGAGAAGATAGAAGAGGCAAAACGCTTACTTCGTTTCAGCAATTACAATTTAAGCGAAGTAGCAAGTCTGCTAAATTTTTCCTCTCAGAGTCATTTTCAGACGGTGTTTAAAAGAATCACAGGCGAGACCCCGTTGGAATATCGAAAGAAAGTAAAAGTAATAAAATAATTCATATATAGAATATGCAAATAAATACAAAAATATATTACAAAAATCAATAGATATATCCGGGAGAAATAAAACAAATATAAAATAAAACTAACATATATGAAATACTGGAAAATCCGTGAATGGTAGAATACAGATATCCGGGGATCGGAACATTACTTAATAGTATTGAAATATATCAATTCATTTAGAGGATATATTTGCAGAAGCCAGTAGAAGAGTAATGGAAGATATGAATAGACGAAAAGGGAGGAAATATGATAGGAAGCTTCTGGACATATCATATAAAAACTATGAAGAAGAAACTAATCAGTGTATTGTTGATTGCCGCTATGACGCTTACCATGCTTGCGGGCTGTGGCGGAAGCAAAGAGAGCAGTGAAAGCAGTGAGGATGCAGCGGAGGAATCATCAGGAGAAAAAATTACATTTATGGTACCTGACTGGGGTGTACCAACAGATGATCAGCTTGCTGCATTTACAGAGGAAACAGGAATTGAAGTTGAGATTGCTGAAGTTGGATGGGATGATATCCGTGAGAAATTAGCAACAGCTGCTTCTGCCGGAGAATGTGCAGCAGATGTTGTGGAAGTTGACTGGTCATGGGTCGGAGAATTTGATGCGGCAGATTGGTTAGAGCCATTGGAAGTATCAGATGAAGATAAGGAAGATATGCCTACACTCGAAACATTTACAAAGGATGGAAAGGTTCTGGCAATTCCATATGCGAACGACTACCGTTTGTCATATTATAACACAAAGCAGTTTGAAGCGGCTGGTATTACAGAGGAACCACAGACTTGGGATGATGTTCTGGAAGATTGCAGAACACTGAAATCTACAGGGACTGTAGACTATCCATTCGCAATTGCATTAAATGCAGAAGAAAAGACATCTACATGTTTAATGTGGCTGGCATATACCATGAATGGCGTGGTATGGAACGATGACGGAACTTTCAATAAAGATTCTGTATTAGAAGCATTGAAGTATATAGAAACATTGGTAAATGAAGAGTTAGTAGCTCCAGAAGATAAGACATCTTCCGGTATGGATGCTTATATGCGTATCTGTGGTGGTACAGCAAGCTTCCTCACAGGTCCTACCTCTTTCATATCCAGAAGCCAGAACGAAGAAATCTGCAGCGTTGTTGGAGAAATCGAATCCATCCTTGTTCCGGGTAAAGATGGAAAAGCAACTCAGACAATGGCACTTCCAGAAGCTATTGGTGTTACAAAAGCTTCCGAGAACAAAGAAGCTGCTAAGAAATTCGTAGAATGGTATACATCTGCTGATATGCAGAAACAGTTAAATGAAACAAACAGTGCAATTCCTACACGTAATTCTGTTCTGGAAGAGCTGATCAATGACGGAACGATCGAGAATGCAGGAGCAATGTTAGAAGAAGCAAACTTAATCTCTTCCCCATTCCCGAACGGAGTACCTTCTTATTATGCAGAGATGAGCAGTGCAATGTATAATGCGATCAATAAGATGGCACTTGGCGAATGCACAGCAGAAGAAGCATTTGATGAGATGGAAACAGCTTTAGAGAAATTAATCAACGAATAATTTAAGGAATAAATGATGAAAAAAAAGATATTACCTTATCTTTTACTAACACCCATGATTCTTATCATGGGTGTATTAGTATTTTATCCGATCATTGCTACATTTTCATACAGTTTAAAGAAATGGAAACTGACAGCTCCGGGAGATATTCACTATATAGGAATTAAGAATTACATTGATATTATTCAGTCAGATTCTTTTTGGTACAGTCTCCAGAATACAATCTTTATCCTTGTGTTTGTTGTTGTCTTTACAACGATATTTGGATATCTGGTGGCAGCTTTTCTAAATGTTGATGTGAAATGGTCTGGTTTGTTATTGGCATTAGCGATTCTTCCGTGGGCATTGCCGCCTTTTGTAAATGGTATCTTATGGAAGTTTGTATTTTTCTCTGGATATGGATTTTTGAATAAACTTTTGATTGGCATTGGAATTATCAGTAAACCAATTGAGTTCTTAAGCTCAAGATGGACACTTCTGCTAGTGATTTCCATTGTGGTTGTCTGGAGAAGCATCCCTTTTATGGCGCTCGTTTGTCTGGCCGGACGTCAATCGATTCCTGACAGTCTGTTTGAAGCAGCAAAAATAGACGGAGGTACATCAAGGACTATTTTCTGTCATATTACGATGCCGCTTATGAAACCTTTCCTTGCAGTAGGAATTACTTCAACATCGGTAACAGCAATCAATGTGTTTGATGAAATTGTGGCTCTTTCGGGATACAGTGATCTAGGAAAGAATATCTTAATGGAAAGTTATCTGACCACATTTACATTCCTGAATTTTGGAAAAGGAAGTGCCATGACATACATTGTAATGTTCTTCGCATTGATTCTTGGAATATTCTACTTGCGAAGCCTAAATAAGGAGGTGGAATATTGATGAAATATGCGAAAAAAGTCGGATATGTTCTGGCTACGATTTTGTTCCTGATTTTCACGGTAGGGCCTTTTGTCTGGACCTTTATTATATCCATTACACCTGATTACGCAATTTTTGCGCCGACGAGCAAGCTGCTGCCAGATGATATGATATTTTCCAATTATGTGGAGATGTTTTCCGGAAGCCGGAGAGGAAATACTTTTTTTACTGGAATGTTTAATTCTTTAAGGGCAGTCTGTATTACGCTTTGCATCGGGATTCCGATTGCGATGATGAGTGCCTATGCATTAAGTAGAATGGAATTTAAAGGAAGGAAGGTTATTAAGAATCTTCTTTTGGTAACAATGGTTATTCCTGTAATGGCAACGATTATTCCGCTGTATCGTATGTTTGCAATGGCAAAATTGTTGAATAATATTGTCTGGCTCAGTATGGTGTATGTGAGTTCCTACCTTCCAATGGCAACCTGGCTGATTTCCAATTATTTTGCGACGATTCCAAAGGAGTTGGAAGAGGCAGCTATGATTGATGGATGCGGAAAAGCGGCTTCGTTTTTCCGAATCATATTGCCGCTTTCCTATCCAATTATATTATCAGTCACGCTGATTATGTTTTTAAATACCTGGAGCCAGTTCCAGATTCCACTGATTCTGGCATCTTCTATGGAAACAAAGCCAATGGCAATAGTTGTATCAGAATTTATGACCAAAGATTCCATACAGTATGGTCTGATTGCAGCTGCAGGAATGATTGCATTGATTCCACCGGCGGTGACGGCACTGTTCTTCCGGAAATATCTGATTTCTGGTATGATGAGAGGCTCTGTAAAAGGGTAATAAGTTATAAAAATATATATTCATTCGAGCATCCCGCAATACATGCCTTCGGCTGGCGGGCTCTGCTCGATAATGTATTTTATATACCAGCTTTGGAGGATTCCAGAGCATTGATCACGCGATCACACCAGGCATCAAATTCTGGATCAGGTATCTGGCATTCTTCAGGGTGGGATAATACATAATCAAGGGCAATTCGTACACCCTGGTCGAGGCGGACCGTAGTTCTCATATCAGGCACAACTCTTTTTAGTTTCGTGTTGTCAAATACGACAGAGACAGATTTGTCACCAGTCAGTTTTCCTTCGAAATCATATCCATATTTATCACCAACTGCAGAGAGATAGTCTGAAGCTACATGGTAAGGGTGAAGTGTCACGCCCAAAGCATCTGCGCTTGTCTGATAGATCTGATTCCATGTAAGAGTTTCATCTCCGGTAATCTGGAATGCTTCTCCGATTGCATGACGATTGCCCATAAGTCCGGTATAACCGATTGCAAAATCTGTATTAAATGTCATCGTCCATAGAGAAGAACCGTCTCCGTGAATAATGACCGGTTTTTCTTCGAACATTCGCTGAACGACCTGCCAGGAACCATTCTTTCCATGGACACCCAATGGAATACGACGCTCGTCATAGGTATGGCTTGGACGGACAATGGTTACCGGAAAGCCTTCTTTTCGATACTTATCCATCAGGAATTCCTCACAGGCAATTTTATCCCGGGAATATTGCCAGTGTGGATTCGCAAGAGTAGTGCCCTCTGTGATCAGATAATTGGCAGCGGGTTTGTGGTAGGCAGAAGCAGTACTGGTAAAGATATACTGCTTAGTTTTTCCTTGGAACAGGCGGTAATCGCGTTCTACATCTTCTACATGATACCCGATGAATTCACAGACAGCGTCAAAAGTCATATCCTTGATTGCTTCTGCAACAGCTGCTTCATCATGAATATCAGCAATAATCTGATGAACGCCTTCTGGTACAGCCTGTGTCCGGCTGCCGCGATTGAGAATCCATACTTCCCAGTTCAATTCTTGTATAAGCCTTTTTACGATAGCGGTACTGATTGTACCTGTTCCCCCAATAAATAATGCTTTCATAATGTAAGTCCCTTCTTTCTTCAGAATCCTTTCCCTCAACTTTTTGTATATTATATCGTGTGATTTGTTTGAAGATTAATTAGATGATATCAACAGGTTACTAGTTTATTTTATCATATTTCTAGTATATACTATATCAATAGGAGTGGATTTTTGCAAAAGATGCGAAAAAGGAGGAGTTCGAATGAAACTGGCGGATGTATCAAACGGATCAGATTGGATTGTATGGGTAGTGTTTGTAATCTTTGTAGTCATCTCCATCGTTCTGCTCTCCGGACATGGGAGCTGGTTTATTGCCGGTTACAATACAGCTTCAAAAGAAGAAAAGAAAAAATATGATGAGAAGAAGTTATGTAGGACGATGGGGATTGGAATGGCAGTGATCTCCATCCTGATTCTTATCATGGAATTGTTCGAAGATGTATTGCCGGTTAGCTTTGTATATATCTCGGTGGGAATTATACTGATTGATTGTCTGGTGATTATTATCGTAAGTAATACGATCTGTAAAAAATAGATGCGGATGCTTCATCGGCAATAAATTGGTGTGAATAGAATAAAAGTTGTATGTATCATCCATTTCAGAAAAGATTGGACTCATTACGGCAATCAGTAATCTGGACGCAAAACCACATTCGAGAAAGAACAATCGTATCAAGTCCATTCATTCTTCACTGAAAATTGAAGCAAACTCTCTCTCTTTGGGACAAGTCAGGGATGTTATCAATGGTAAGAATGTATTGGGAGAACAGTGTATTTTTATGGCACCACCTGCACGGTTTGTTCCGCAGTTAATGAATGAACTTTTTAATTGGATGAAAGAAGTGCACGGCTATGTTCATCCACGGATTTTAAGCAGCGTATTTCATTATGAATTTTTCTGCCCAAATCAGTGCGGATAATAAGCAGCTTTCTGAATATATCAAAAAGCTGCTCGGAGTAATGGAATATGATATTTCGTATACAAGTAAGACCCTTATGGAAAAACTAGGATTGAGATCAAGAGAGGGCTTCCGCAGAAATTATCTGAGTCCGGCAGTAGATATGAATCTTATTCGAATGACGATTCCTGATAAACCTAACAGCAGAAATCAAAGATATATGAAAGTATAATGTTTTATTCCATTCCCAGATATGTGTTATAGATATCTTTCGAGATATTTGCTTTGATATCTTCATACACATTCTGGGATTTTTCTCGGATTTCATCTCTTACTTCATCAGATAGTGTGATGATCTCTGTGCCGCTATTTTCAATTGTAGCAATTCGCTCAGCAATTCTCTCATCTGACTGTTTTCGGGCATATTCTGTTGCAATCTTTGCTGCCTGAGTCATGATGTCCTGTTCTTCCATAGAAAGATTCTGGAAAAATTCGTCATTTACGATCAGAGAGATCAGATGTGGCAGGTGGTTGGTCTCCACCACATAATTCTGCTGTTCATATAGCTTATTAGATACGATGACTTCATACGGATTTTCCTGTGCATCAATCGTGTGCTGCTGAAGTCCGATGTAGACTTCGCTGAAGCTCATTGGCGTCGGGTTGGCATGTAAGCTTTTCCAGAATGCCAGGTGGTAGCTGTTTTCCATGGTTCGAATCTTCTGGCCCTTAAAGTCTGCAAATTCATATACTGGCATGTTGGTACTCATGACACGGAACCCCTGATCAGCCATTCCCAGAAGATGGTAACCGCCTTCCGTGTACACATCACTGATCAAGTCGAAAAATTCTGGGTCATCTAAGGTCTCTCTGCAATCGTCCAGTGAATCGAATACACATGGCAGGTCAAAAACTGCGAGATCAGGCATGAAGGTTACCTGAGGAGCAGTGTTTTGTACAATGAATGGGATATCGCCGTCTGCGCAGGTCTCCAGAAGATCACGGTCACCTCCGAGTGTAGAGTTGGGATAGACCTGAATCTTCATCTTTCCGTCACTGAGACGTGAGACTTCTTCCGCAAATTTTTCGGAAAAGATCTGAGTAACGGTGTCTTCTGGACTTGCAGTGGCAAGCGGCCATGCGTAACGCTGTACATCCTCTTCTTCACTGGAATTACCACAGCCGGTAAGGAACAAAGAAGAAGCTATTATAAGGACAAGGCCGGTAGATATTAAACGCGATTTTATATTACGAAATTTCATTTCATGCCTCCTATAATAATGCCAGAGAAAGTGTCGGGATGAATGTAATCAAAAGTAATGCAGCTAAAAAGTATACAATCATTGGCATAGCTTTCTTCGCAATTGTCATGACCGGAACATCTGTTAATGAGCTGGCAACAAAAAGATTTACTCCGATTGGAGGAGTTACAAATCCAATAGCAAGGTTCACTACCATGATTACACCGAACTGAACTGGATCCATACCAAGATTCGTAACGACCGGAAGTAGTATTGGTGTCAGGATCAGAATGGCAGGTGTTGTATCCATGACCATGCCCACGATCAAAAGGAACAGATTAATGACAAAAAGGATCAGGACAGGACTTTGGAAATTACTGCTGATGAATTCACTGACCGTCTGAGGAACCTGCATCAGTGTAAGGACTCTTGAAAACGCAGTGGAGGCTGCCAGGATGAAAAGAATCGGTGAAAATGTCTTTACTGCTTCCTGAAGAATGCTCCAGATATCTTTGATGCAGATGCTCTTATAAACGAACAGACTGATAAACAGTGCATAAAATACGGAGATAACTGCAGCTTCGGTCGGAGAAGCAATCCCACTGTAGATACATCCCAGAATAATCACAGGACTCAGGATTGCAAAGAAGCTCTCTTTTACCACCTTAAATAAGCCTTTATCATGTAATCTTTTTACTTCTGCATGAATCTTCGCTTTATCTTCACCATTACGTTTACAGTAGAAGATAGCATAGAACATAAGAAGTCCGCCGATCATAAGTCCGGGGATGATACCTGCCAGAAAGAGGTCGCTTACAGATGCACCGGAAGCCATTCCGTACATGATGAATGGAATACTTGGTGGAATAATGACACCTAAGCCCCCGGCAACAGCGACGATTGCAGTGGAAAAAGTAAGATCATAACCAAGGCTTGTCAGAATGGGAATCGTCATACTTCCGACAGCTGCAACCGTTGCAGGAGCAGACCCGGAGATCGCACCATAAAAGAGGCAGGTCACGATTACTGCACAGGGCATACCGGCTGTCAGGTTTCCAAGGAAGTAGGCAAATATATCGAACAGCTTTCTGGAGATACCACCTTTGGCCATAATAATGCCAGACAGAACGAACATGGGAACCGCCAGTAAAGGGAAGGAATCCAGACCGCCAAACATCGCACGAATCAGATATTTTGCTCCGACAGTAAAGGATGGATCAAAGACGGACGGAAGTACGGATGTGATTCCAAGCGTAATAGATACAGGAATCGCAATGACAAGTCCGATTACAAATATGATAAAAAGTAATACGACTGGCATTTATGGAACCTCCTTTTCTGAGTCTTTTGTATTATGGATGTAGTTGTCCATTTCGGATTTACTGTCAACATTTGCCTGAATAAATGATTCCGGAGTGTTTCGTTCCGGGTGTGCCGGGTCAAAGACATTCTCACCTCTGGCAATACGGAATTCAATGATCCATCTCTGCAGGATTCGGAATGCAACCAGAATAAAAGAAACAAAAGGTGCTGCCTGAACGTAATACATTGGAATAGAGCAGGCAGGGGATACCTGACCGCTTTCTACGGCAGACATCATATAAGAATATGCAAAAGGAATCATGTAGATAAAGAATATCAGCTCGAAGGTATGGTTGATAACCTTGATGACTGCTTTCCCGCGCCGTGGAAATATTGCGACAAACTGTTCAATCTTAATAGATAAGCATTTTTTGCTGCAGTAACTAACACTGAGAAAGCCGCACCATATAAACAGATAGCGTGTTAATTCTTCTGACCAGGACAGAGACATTCCCAGTGCATAACGGCAGAAGACCTGTATGCCCATGATGAGTGTCATTCCGATCAGGAGAATGATCAGAAGAAATTCTTCAAGATTTTCATCCAGCCAGTGAATTGCTTTTTTCATTTTTACCTCCTTGCAAGATATCTGATAACCTGACTATTGCCTGAAGCCCGTTATGGACTCCAGGCAATAGTCAGGATTTTTTCTGATTTTTATAATGCGTTATGAAGTAATTCAAGAACAGTGCTTAAATCATTCACGCCCATCTGTCCTGGAGCGGAAGCTTTCTTTGCAGCACCAAAAGTCAGTGCAGAACCGAATACTTCACCGCAGAGACGACTGATTACACCGGTACCTGCCATGGACATGGTAATGATCGGTCTGTCAGCATATTCGGATGCCATTTCCTCTGTTGCGGCAAGAAGTGTAAGTACATCCTTTTTATTCTGAGGCATTACAGCGATTTTTGGAATATCAGCGCCCAGATCCTGCATTTTTCTAAGGCGGCCTATGATATCGTCCTTATCAGGAGTTTTGAAGAAATCATGGTTGGATGCCACAACCTTCACACCTGCAGCATGAGCACCTTCAATAATCTCTTTTACGATCTCATCACCGGTGAATACTTCAACATCGATCAGGTCAACATATCCTGACTGGGCAGCTTTAATATTTAACTGTGCATAAGCTGCATCCTCAATTGCCTTTTCGCCACCTTCCTTGGAAGTACGGAATGTCATCAGGATCGGTGTATTTCCCAGAGCATCTCTTAAGTCTTTCAATACATCGAGTACCTGATCAAAGTCAAATACACCTTCGAACCAGTCAACACGCCACTCTACAACATCAACAGGAATAGAGTCAAATGTCTTTGCTTCCGCGATGATGTCTTCTTTGGTTACTCCGACGATTGGTACACATATTTTCGGGACGCCGGCACCGATTTCAATATCTCTAACACGAACTGTATTCATAGGATTGTCCTTTCTTTTTACATGTATAAGTTGTACATTATTATAATGAAATTATTCGGCTGATGCAAGTTCCACCATTTTTGCATAGCGCAGGTTTACAAATACTCCAAGAAGTACGCCGATTGCGGTAAGAATGATGTTCATCGTCATAACGCCAGACGGACTCATCTTTGAAGCTGCTGTTAAGATTGTATAGTTACAGAGTGAAGATGCGATCATAACTAATGCAGTTACCGTACCTTTGATCTTCGGGAAGAGCATATTACATACAGAAGTTGCAATCTGAAGAAGTCCGCCTGCTCCTGCCCATCCGATTACGAATGCACCAGCGATGCAAAGTGTCTGTGACTTGCCCATGAGTACCAAGATCATGGTTGCAAGACAGATTGCCGGATAGACCATAATGAAGCGGACATCTTTAATCTTACGTGTCAAAAGTGCAGTTACGATCAGTGCGAGCATCGTTCCCATGGAGTAGTAGGTCTGCATGATAGAAGGATCAGCCCAGCCTACCACTTCTTTGGCAAAATTCTGTGCACAGTTCAGCCATAACTGGAAGGTACCAGTGCAGGTGAATCCAATCAGGATCATGGCAACGGATTCGATGGAGAAATGTGTTTTCTTCAGGCTTTCCAGTAAGCCTTCCTTTTTCTCCTTCTTTGCATCTGCATCCGGAAGAGGTGCAAAGAGAATCAGAATCACTAATACAATGTAGCAGATACCACAACCAATGAATAATGGATTATAAGATACAAGACCGGAAGCAGATGTTGTTACGGCAATACCGAGCACGAATGGAAGCAGCATCTGAGAGATAGCGATAAAAAACTTGATTCCCATCGTTGCAACACCAGGTGCAGAGTAGAATACTTCAGCAACAGCCGGGTAGATACCAGTATCAAGGAATGAATTGGCAATACCGCCGAGGATTGCGCAGATGTAAGCAATCTGGTAACCGCCATTTGCTCCTGCATTAAAAGCAAGTGCAAGACCGATTAAGTAGATTGCGTAAGAGGCACCTCCGATTACACAGGAAATGCGGCGTCCTAACTTGTCAGAAAGAGGACCGGCGAATGGAAGAGCAATCAGTCGCCCAAGACCTAATGCGGCAGAGATTGCTGTGATTGCCATTGCTTCTACGCCCCAGCTTGCTGCCAGAGCATCTTTAATGACAGCCTGTCCCAGAATCGAACAGCCGACACCATGGATAAAATAGTTCAGGTACAGAATCAGTGCACTTGGTAAATACTTTTTGTTCATTGGTAATGTTCTCCTTTTTGTGTTTTGTTTTCTTAGTATTCTGTCACAAACATAAGAAATGCAGCACTCTATCGTTAAAAAACTAACGATTTGTTGTTTATATTTTATCAATGTATGTACAGAATTTCCAATACTAATATGTGCAGAAATTGATGCATTCAGGCTATTGAAATGTTATAATTATAGAAGAAAAAATTATAAATACATTGGCGCGATAGAAAAAATCTATAGTAGGAGGTGCGTATGACACTTAATCAGATCTATTATTTTCAGACGGTTGCCAGATATGAAAATTATCGAAAGGCAGCAGAGGAACTTTATATCTCTCAGCCATCCTTGAGCCGTTCCATTGCGTCTTTAGAAAGCGAGCTTGGGGTCTTGCTTTTTGAAAAAAATGGAAGAGGGGTCAATCTGACAAAAGGTGGAAAACTATTTTTGGAATATGCGGACCGGATTATTGATGAATGTGAGATTGCGAAGAATAAGATGAAGGAAATGGCAAGCGACGGAGGAAAGATTGATATTGGTTATGTATTTCCGCTTGCAAGTCACTATATTCCTCATAACGTCAGAGATTTTCTTAATAAAAAAGAAAATAAGAATGTTACATTTAACTTTTTTCAGAATCATACGAGTGCGATTGCAAAAAAGGTCAGATCTGGTGAGCTGGATGTCGGCTTCGGCGGATATATAGATAAAGAGGAATTTGAGTTCTTTCCTGTATTATCAGAAGAAATGGTACTGATTACACCAAAAGGGCATGAATTAGAATCTCATAAAAAAGTCTCTATCCAGGAACTCCGAAATTATCCGGTGATCGGATATGACCGGGAATCCTGGCTTGGAAATTACACGAAGCAGCTATATCGAAGGCTGGCATTTGCGCCCAATATTGTGGTGGAGTGCCCGGATGAACATTCCATTGTGGCTTTGGTGAGTGAAGATTTTGGAATTGCACTTGTTCCGGCAATTGAGGAGATCAATGAGAATCGTGTTAATATTCATAGATTTGATGATATTGAATTAATGCATCACACTTTCATGTTCTGGATGCGGGATCGTTATCAGCTGCCGGCCGTAGAAAGATTTATCGAATATATGAAGCAGAAGGCGCTATCATTGGAATGATAGCTTTAATGTATTGATAATTGACATAAAATGTATTTTACGTTATTGGTTTGCGGGATTATAATGAAGTCGTCACAAACAGAAGAGATGCCTTTCACAAATAATGATAAGGAGAGGGATTCATGAAAACAAATTATCCTAAGATATTTGAACCTTTAACAGTAAAAAGAATGACGATCCGTAATCGTATCGCCATGACTCCGATGGGAACTAATTATGGGGAGACAAGCGGTGAGATGAGTAACCGTCATATGAATTATTATTCCTTGCGTGCAAAAGGCGGAGTTGGCCTGATCATCTTAGAGAATGCCAATGTAGAATATCCTGTTGGTTCCAATGGAACAAGTCAGATTCGTATTGATCATGACAGTTTTATGCCACGTTACTACCAGCTGGTTGAGAACCTTCATAAGAATGGTGCGACAGTTGCGATTCAGATTAACCATGCAGGTGCATCTGCTTCTTCTGCAAGAACCGGAATGGAGACGGTATCCTCTTCCAATATTCCAACAAAAGTTGGTGGAGAGATTCCTCGTCCAATGACAAAAGAAGAGATTCTTACAACTGTAAAGAAATATGGGGAAGCTGCAAAGAGAGTGCAGGCAATCGGGTTTGATGCTGTAGAGATTCACTGCGGACACTCATATCTGATGAGCCAGTTTATTTCCCCATATTATAATAAGAGAACCGATGAATTCGGAGGATCTGTAGAGAACCGCCTGCGTTTTCCACGCATGGTCTTAGAAGAAGTACGTAAGCAGGTCGGACCCTGGTTCCCAATTATTGTACGTATCTCAGCAGAAGAGCGTGTACCTGAAGGAAATACGTTAGAGGATACTCTGGAATATCTTCAGTATCTGGATGAATTTGTGGATATGTATGATGTATCCTGCGGCCTGAATCCATCTCTTCAGTATCAGATTGATTCGAACTATCTGCCGGATGGATGGCGTTCTTATCAGGCAAGAGCTGTCAAAGAAAAGTTTGGCAAACCTGTCATCAATGCCGGAAACTACCGTGACCCAGAGGTTGTAGAGAAAGTCCTCGAAAGCGGAGATGTAGATCTCGTCGGTATGGGACGTGGATTGATCGCGGATCCGGACTGGGTAGTAAAAGTCCAGAAAGGTGAAGATGATATGATACGAAAATGCATCTCCTGTAACGTCGGATGTGCCGGAAACCGTATCGGTGTGAATCGTCCGATTCGCTGTACAGTCAATCCTGCAGTTCCGGAAGGAGATATCTATAAGAAATTAAGAGTTAAGAAAAACTGTAATGTAGTTGTAGTCGGCGCAGGTACTGCAGGTCTTGAAGCTGCATGTACAGCAGCAGAAGTCGGATGTAATGTATTCGTACTGGAGAAGAAAGATCATGTTGGAGGATTATCTACATTTATTTCCGACCTTCCAAGCAAGACGCGTATGAAAGACTTCCCAAGATATCTGGAAAAACGTGCTGAGAAACTGCCGAACTTATACATGTTCTTAAATACAGAAGCTACCATTGATAAGATTAAGAACTTTAAGCCGGATATCGTTGTAAACGCGACAGGTTCTGTACCATTGGTTCCACCAATCCCAGGCCTAAGAGAGAATATTGCAGCCGGCAATGTAGCGACCATCTTTGATATGATCAATAACCTGAATGCAGGGAAGTACCCAGATGACTTCTGCAAAGGGAAGAAAGTTGTTGTTATGGGCGGAGGATCTGTAGGACTTGATGTGATTGAATACTTTGCACCACGGGGAGCAGAATGTGCTATCGTTGACATGCTTCCGCAGATTGGTATGATTGCGGATCCGATTACAAAGTGTTCGATGCGTGAGACCCATGACAAATACGGTGTGAAAGAGTACGTGAATACAGCACTCCAGGAAGTAAAAGAAAATGCCTTTGTTGTAAAGACTCCAGAAGGCGAGATTAAAGAACTGGAATTTGACCTTGGATTTAACTGTCTGGGAATGAGAGCAAATAATCCACTCCTTGCAGAATTAGAAGAAGCATTTGCCGATACAGATACTTATATATACCAAATCGGAGATTCTGTTCGTGCTCGCCGCATTATGGAAGGAACCATGGACGGCCGTGCGATCTTGAATGTACTCGAGTTCAAAGGATTATTAGACCTGGATGAGATAAAGTAGAATCTTTGAAATAGAAATAAAAAATAGATAAAAAAGTAAATTCAATAAAGGTAAACAGAGAGAAAAGAGGTAATAATCATGCCAAATATAACAGGACATACAGAACTAGTTGGATTGATGGCTTATCCGATTCGTCATACACAGTCACCTACGACACACAATCTTGCATATGACAAGAATGGCGACGATGTGATTCAGCTTGCTTTTGAAGTAGATAACGATTCTCTGGAGGCAGCAGTAAACAGTATCCGTGCGTTAAAGATGCTTGGATCTAACATCTCCATGCCAAATAAAACAGTCGTTCACAAATACCTGGAAGAAGTTGACGAAGCAGCACAGCTCTGTGGAGCCATCAATACCGTTGTAAATATGCGTGATGAAAATGGGCAGGTTACGGGAAGATTAAAAGGATATAACACTGACGGTATGGGATACTGGCGGGGAATCAAAGAAGAAGGAATTGACTTTAAGGGAATGAAGATGGTTCTGATTGGAACGGGAGGAGCTGCTACAGCCATTGCTGTTCGGGGAGCATTGGATGGAATTGCAGAACTTCACATCTTCAATATTAAAGATAAATTCTACGCTCGTGGAGAAGAGATTGTTGAAAAGATCAATCATAACACAGAATGTAAAGCAACCATGAATGATCTTGCAGATCTGGATCTTCTGAAAGAAAAAATGCAGGAAGCAGATATTTTCTGCGATGCGACAGGAGTAGGAATGCATCCGTTGGAAGACCTCTCAAATATTCCAGATACATCCTTCTTCCGCCCGGATCTGATCGTAACCGATACGGTATATGCTCCACGCGAGACAGTCATGATGAAGCAGGCAAAAGAAGCTGGTTGTACAAGAGTATATAACGGAATGAGTATGATGCTCTTTCAGGCATTGATTGCCATTGAGCTCTACACCGGGAAATCCACTGATGTAGAATACATGAAAGAGCAATTAGGAATCTAATCATAAGAATATCCCTCCATAAAAATAACATCAGGGTAAACCTGATGTTATTTTTTAATTCCAGTGAAAGTTTTCTTTACCTGCCCCGATTTCAAAATGGTATTTTACGATGCCGAGATCTATTTTACTGTAGAATCCCATTCCTGCCTTGGCACTTACCGTGTCGCCATCCAAATAGAACTTGAATTTCTGCTGGTTCATAGCAGTAGGTGCAAGAAGAGCGGCTTCTATGCCTTTTCGGAACCAGTCTGGAACTGGTCCGTCGACCTGTGTTACAGCATCAAAGGATTTGGATTTGTGTGGCACACCCTGGTTCTTGCCGTAACCAAGGGAAATCACAATACACAGCTTTTCGCCAGGAGCAATGGAATAAGCAGTCTTGATTTTACTGTAAGTCATTGCGACCCAACAGGTATTCAACCCTAACTGCTGTGCTTTCAGAACAAGACGCTCTCCATAATAGCCGGCCTTTTCATCAAGGTCGGCTGATTTCTTTCCAATGATGGCAATATAGTTGGTGACTCCGCTAAATTTCCCGTAATGTGCCATAAAGCCGTCAAAAGCTTTTGGTTCATTGGCTATAAGCTGAATATGCATTCCGCTTTCCTTATTGCAGGCAGTAATCTCTGTCTGCAGTTCAGAGAGAATATCTGCTTCTATCGGTTTATTGTAGTATTGACGAACACTGTGACGTTCGTTCATGGCTTCTGTTAAATTCATATCTCAGTCCTCCGTTCTGCGTTCTGCGTGATTCATGACTTCTTTGGCATGTTCTAACATATGAATCAGTCGATTCATTGCATCCATATCCGCATCAATATAATAATAATTCTTAGTTCCTTCGCGATGCGTCTTCAGAATTGCATTGCCCCATCTTCATCATTTCCAGCATAATATGCTGGCGGTTTTCATCTCCAAGAGCAAGTAAAATCTTTCGGCAGCTTTCGAATTCCTCTGCCAGATGTACGATATCGTCATTATATGCGGACAAGGGACATACCTCCTTCGATTAATCACTTAAACCACTATACCATATTTTCGGAGGAAAAGTTCATTGGTAAAGAAAATCAAGACGAAAGCGCGAATCCAATATCTTCATTGATACATATACTTTGAGTTTCAATCTGTTTCGGACATATGGCCTCTCCATGATTAATACTGATATAGGTAGCTTTTGGATTCTGGGCTGTCATACGCCAGAAGGGATATTTGATGATGCCTGGAGTGTTGTTCCCGACTCCAAGTTCCAGATACAGGATGTTCCCGTGCCTGTATTTTTGAAGAAAATCTTCATAGTGTCTGGCGGCTTTATACCATCCTTTATCCTGTACAAAAGAATCATCACAGCGCAGGTTCATGGTCATGGGTGCGCCGCATACAGGACAGTAAGGAATCAGTTCCGAAGGGATCATCATATCATGCTGTCTGATAAGCATCTGTCTGACCGTATCTTCGTTATCATAAGTTTTCGCGTGACAGGCTTTGGAGCATTGCCAGAGACCATAATCTCCCTGTGTGTAAAAAAGACGGGCTTTGTCAAAGCCTGCACGCTGAAACTGATGGTCTACATTGGTGGTCAATATAAAATAATTCTTATCTTTTATGAGGTTAAGTAGTTTTTGGTAGACTGGAACAGGTGCATTCACATAACGATTATAATAGATGTGACGGCTCCACCATGCCCAGTATTCTTCCAGAGTGTCAAAGGGATAAAACCCACCGGAATATATATCTGTAATCCCGTATTTCTGTTGAAAATCTGAAAAATACTGTTCAAAGCGCGCTCCACTGTAGGTCAGACCAGCGGCAGTGGAAAGCCCTGCGCCTGCACCGATCAATATAGCATCTGCGCGTTCCAGTTTCTGTTTTAATTGTTCGATCATCGTCTTAACCTCGCTTTTTTATTCATTCTAATCCAAAATCCACTGCCTGATCAATGTCTTTAGTTGGTTTCTCTTAATAAAATGAGTGAGAATTTTAAAATTCATACGGAGGATTACCGGAGAAATCAGCAATTACACCGTGTGCATCTTCCAGATAAAATACCTCAAAAATTGGGTTGTCAGCAGTCTGATACTGGCTTTTTACAATAGGGTTATTCAGGCAGGCTTCTTTTATTGCCATATTGTTCTCAAATACGGCTTTGCCGTGAAGACGGATCCAGGCATATTCTGGGCTGGAGACAGAAACTTCTACAAAAGGATGTTCCTGCATATCCTTGTAGACTTCCTTAGTGCTGTTAGTGCAGAACCAGAGCTTTCCATCCTGCTCCAGACAGAACATGAACGGGCGACATTTTGCTTTTCCGTCACGTCCGATCGTTGCCAGATACTGTACAGGGTTTGCGTTTAAAAATTCAGTTACTTTTTTCATCTTGAATACCTCCATTAAGTTTTGTGTTAGAAAAGTTGTTTTATTCTTTTGCTATGTATATAATAAGACCGTAATATCTAATCGTAAAGTAAGCACAATATTGTACTATAGTTACTAAAAAGATACTAATGGAATATACAAGGAGGAGATACAATGGAGGATATTAAGACGATAGCCGCTGTTCCGGCGAAAGAGTTACCAGCTTGTCCTGTCGAGACAACGTTATCACTTATCGGAGATAAATGGAAGGTATTGATTCTTCGAGATCTGATGCCAGGGACAAAACGTTTTGGAGAATTAAAAAAATCAATTGGTCATGTAACACAAAAAGTTTTGACAGCGCAGTTAAGACAAATGGAAGCAAGTGGTCTGCTGACTCGGAAAGTATATGCAGAAGTGCCGCCTCGCGTAGAATATACACTGACAGAACTTGGTTATAGTCTGAAACCGGTTCTGGATGCCATGTGGGTGTGGGGAGAAGAATATCAAAAGAAAAAGGATGAATTGTGCTAGATACCAAGGTAAAGGCGCAGTATTCCAAGGATGAGTAAATGAACAGGATAAAACCAATAACTAAGCATTTTATTCTGTCTGCCACGTTCGCCATTATATGTAAGCGTCAGACCAAAGCCCAAAAGTGCCCAGGGTTGTGAATACATGGAAGTATGGTAATGGTATATGTGATTATTAGAGAAGATGAACATCACCCAGGTTTCAACACTATCAGATGTATCCATAGGATTCCATCTTGAAATGACTGGAAACAGCTCTTTTCAGGCAGCTGACATTACCTATGATGCTAATGACGAGAGTACGGTTTATATTACCACGTTGAGAGCCGTTTTTCCTGACACAGATCAATACGATAACGCATACTTTGTCTATAATATCAATAGCAATTCGTTCTATTATGGAGCTCATGGATATAACGAAGAAAAATTGATGGAAAACGTGAAACGAGTATATCTGGGATCAGAAAAGGATTGTGTACTTATCTGGAAAGCGGCAAACATTGAATAAATCTGAAAGTATTATGCTTAGATTGAATTGTATAAAGGTAGATGTTATACTTTGCTTAAACAGGCAATTGCTTGTAATCATAATAAAAGAGGAGAACAAAAATGGCAAAAGAAAAAAATGCAGCAAATGTCAATAACATTTACCGATTGGAGGGACGAGTTCCTGTTGCAAAAGCAATTCCATTTGGCTTTCAGCATGTATTAGCAATGTTTGTAGCAAATGTGACTCCGTTAATTATTATTGCAGGTGTTGCGGTATATAATGGACAGGCATTTACGCAGATAGAGACGGCACAATTGATTCAAAATTGTATGCTTGTGGCAGGGATCGGTACATTGATTCAGCTATATCCTATCTGGAAAATAGGATCCGGGCTGCCAATTGTTATGGGGTTAAGCTTTACCTTTCTGGCTGCATGTCTTGCATCGGCTTCCCAGGATTACGGATATATGATCGGTGGCATTATTGTTGGCGGATGTCTGGAAGGTGTCCTGGGTCTTACTGCAAAATACTGGAGAAAATTGATACAGCCTATCGTTGCCGGCTGTGTAGTTACGTCAATTGGTCTTAGTATTTTGAATGTAGGCGTTTCGTCTTATGCCAGTTCTGCAAAATATGAAATCGGGGCATGGCAAAATCTTCTGGTCGGTACCATTACATTGGTTGCCTGTCTGACATTTCATGTGTTTGCCAAAGGCGTACTGAAGCAGCTGAATGTATTATTCGGTCTGATCGTTGGATATATGGTTGCCATTTGTTTCGGAATGGTAGACTTTTCCGCAATGGGTACCACGATTTCACAACTTGGAGTGTTTGCCTTTCCTTCGTTGTTTGCCTATGCACCTAAATTTAACATCGGTATCATTATCTCGTTCGTTATCGTCTTTTTAGTGTCTGCAGTGGAAACAATCGGAGATACTACGGCCGCATGTACAGGTGCTCTTGGAAGAGATATCACCGATGAGGAAATCAGTGGATCTCTGGCTGTGGACGGATTTATGTCAGCGATTGCCGGAGGTGTTTTTGGAGTATCCCCAATTACGTCATTTAGCCAGAATGTCGGTCTTTTGAAAATGACAAAAGTGGTCAATCGTTTTACGATCATGTTTGGGGCATTGCTGTTGATCCTTGGAGGCTTGTTCCCTCCGATTGGCGCATTTTTATCGACCCTGCCGGATTGTGTTCTCGGCGGATGTACCGTCATTATGTTTGGCTCTATCGTTGTTGCCGGATTCGAGATGATTGCAAAAGTAGGATTTAATCATAGAAATATGATCATCGTTGCCACCTCTTTGTGTGTAGGGGTAGGCGTAACACAGGTGGAAGGCTTCTTCTCAGGATTGCCATCAATTTTCGGGGATATTTTTGGCTCCAATATGGTTGCCGGTGTTTTCATAATTGCACTTGTTTTGAGTTGGGTGCTGCCAAAAGACATGGAAATAGAAAGTGAGTAATATTATTTGTTTTTATTTTGATGTTATAGGTATTTACATTCATTTTTATGAAGTGTGAATACCTATTTTTTTTGTAAGAAATCTTTCGCGAGAAAAACATTTCCTTTCATGGAAGACTGAAAAATATAGTCAGATCTTCCGAATAAAAGTCTTTGACTGCACGCTACGTGCAGTTATAGGCTGGAAAGGGAAGGTATGAATTGTATGACGTTGCGGGAAATTTGTGAAACACTTGAGGTGTCTAGAAGAACCATTCAAGGGTATGAGAAAGCTGGATTAGTGGCTGCGACGGGGCGAAATAAGTATGGCCATTTACTTTATGATGACACTGCTAAATTGAGAATTGCACAGATTAAGTTTTGTCAACAGTTGGGCTTTACTATTAAGGAAATCACAGTCATCATTGATGCACCAAACGTTGTACTAAAATCAGCTCTCGAACAACAAGTGCAGAAATTGCGAAAAGAGAAGACAGAAATAAACGAGCTGATTGAGAAAGCAAATCAAATGATCGCCAGGTTGTAAAAACGAAAACATATTAAGAAAGAGAGGCAAGTCAGATGAAAGACAAAAAGAAAGCAATTATTATGGTTATATTGGTTGTTATTGCATTTGCAATAATATGACGGTATTGTGAAAGCTGGCATAAAAGATCTTACAAAAGCACAAGATGGAAGAACAATTATTATAAAATTGCCTGAAGTAGAAATTACAGGTGCAGAGATTGATAACGATTCGTTCCGAAAATTAGATGAATCAAATAATATCTTTAACCCAATTACCATAGAAGATTTAAATGATGCTCAAAAAGATTTGAAAGAAAAAATGAGTGATCAAGCAGTAGAAAAAGGGGTTTTAGATATCGCTAGAATTAATGCTGAAACTATCATTTCTGGTATGTTAGCAAGCCCAACTGGTGAGTATGATGTGAAAATTGAATGGCAATAATGAATTAGTAGAGATTATCAAAAACAACGTGGTAATCTCTACTTTTTCTGGTTTTTGCCCTCGATACTGCTGAGAATAAAGTGTAATACTGCATATGGTATTAATTTTGATTAGGCTCAGAGAGTTTGTGAAAATACGATGATATTCGTTCCTTTGTATTGGAATCACTGGTACGATATATTTCAATCAAAGAAAACAGTTCTGGTTCATTGTCTGCATTGATTAAATAACTACTAGGATTTGGGTCATCTGTTTTTCCGGTAAGATAATCTGCAGATGTTCCGAGAACATGAGCCATATAATAAATCACATGAATAGATGGTGTTCGTTCGCCGGATTCATAGCGTAAATATGCCGGCTGCGATAACTGCATTCTGATAGCAGCCTGTTGTTTCGTGATTCCTAATTTCTTTCTGCATTCAATTAATCGTTCACGGTTTAAAGTCGTTGTATTCATAGTCCATTCCTCTTTAACAATCATAGATTTTTATTAAGTATAACATATTTCCCTTGAATATACCATTGGAATAATATAAAATAATTATACCGATGGAATATACCAATGGAATAAACGGGCGCTGGAAATGCGAGATTTTGTGAGTTATATGGAAAACAGGGGATAAAAAATTAATGTCAAAAAATTGACTTCAAGATGGAATGGGAAAGGATAGATAACAAATGAATGAATTTAATAATGTGCTTGTAGCCAAAGATGTAAATGGTAATAAGGTTGTTGTGATTCCACAAGTTATTTTTAAAGGGAAAAGAACAATCCCATGGGATGAGGTTGAACAGTATTTACTACGATATGTGGGGAAAATATTTGAAGTGGCAGAAACGGAAGATTTGATTTATGTAGATAGAACATTTACTGATGAATATGCCAACTCTATCTATACAAAAAAATTGGTAGGTGCGCTTCCAAAAGTAAAGGCAAATATGTCACAAGGAATACCTCAGATGATAGAAATTGCAACAAGCAAAAGATGGAAAGAAGATTTTGATCATAAGCATAAGAAACGTGCTGGAAAAGGATGGTTTCGATATAACACGCGTTTTGCATTGCCAGTAACAACTGAAAGTGGAGAGATTATTGAATATAATACTTTTCAGGCAGTATTGATTGTTCGATATTCTTCGGATGAAAAACTATATTTATATGATATTCAGAACATAAAAAAAGAAACGAGATACCCATCTTGGACTACAAGGTCAGATGGTCAGAAACCCGCTTCTTCTGAAACAAATTATAATACGTTGAAGCACGAATTGCAAGATATAATTTTTGAAAATAAAAAAGGTAAAAAAGAAACGAGCAACCCGCCTGAACAATAAATTGTTACACGGTAGTAAACTTCGTTTGTTGAGTTGATTTTATAGGAACAAAATGGAATAGTCAATATAAATTGCACGAGGAGGAATTTACGGTGAGTCACGACATTTATTTGAAGGATCCAGTAACCAAAAAAGTAGCGAAAGTACCTGGTCACTTGATGATTGGCGGTACATATAAGGCTGATTATCATCCTGAAACAGGCACTTTTACACCAGCAATGAATACGGAAGCATGGTTGAATATAACCTATAATTATAGTTGTTATTACTATGAATGCTATGAAGAAGGTATTGAAAAAATATATGGTATGTCAGGTATTGAAAGCATTCCAGTGCTTGAAGAGATGATTTCAGTTCTCATGAATAATTATCAGAATGACGGAGTATGGATGAAATCAAAACGCAGTAAGAAAATATATTTAGATGAATACGGTAATGAGATAGATTATCTGGCAATAATAACAGGAAAGCAAAAATCATATGGAGAAGAAATTGTTGAGTACGAGGTGGACGAAGGCGACACAGAAAATTATTGGACACCAACCGCAGCGAATGCGATTAGACCATTACATAAACTGATTGCATTGGCAAAAATGCGTCCAGATTGTATTTGGGATGGAGACTGAAGAAAATGGAGGAAATAGTGTGACAGCATGGCATGTGCAGAAATTATATCGTGGGGATGAGTGTAAATACTATGTGTTGCCATATGATTTGCTGCAAACAATTTTTGTGCTAAAAGGAATTGAAAGAAATCAGTTAAATACTAACGGTTATGAAGAAATTACCGCATAATGATATCCACTCCCTGCATACATTGTAAAAACAATAAATGTAGGGGTTTGGTATGAAAGATTATATTGAGGAACGGGCAGTAGAGATCGCATATTATATTATTGAACATAAGGCGACAGTGAGGCAGACTGCAAAAAATTTGGAGTAAGCAAAAGTACCATACATATGGATGTAACGTAATAGAATGTTTCGTGTGGGTGGTATGTTAAAATGAAGATGAACAATTAAGGAGGAAGCATTACAGATATGCCTCCTCTTTTTGCATATGGGGTTTTGTATCTATTTCATTTCTTTGATTAAATCATAAATAATTAGTTTCTGATTTTCAGTTAAACAAATCCAGAGATTAAATAATTCTATCTGTTCGGTGTTCAGTTGAACATTTAAAGTATTCTCTGAAAAGAATTGCGCTAATGTTATTCCAAAGGCAGAACATATAGCTTCTAGAGTGGAGATTGAAGGCACAGTATTTCTACGGTGAATATTTGCAATAGTAGATGAAGATAAACCAGATTCTATTGCTAATTTATAATCTGACCATTGTCGTTCTTTCATTAACTCATCAATACGTTTTATAACATCCATGTCAAACCTCCATTTTGTAATTATTATATTGCTCAGAAGAATAAGAAAATAGAATTCAAATGTAATAAAAATATTGCTCAAATGAACAATAGGTGATAGAATGAAGAAAACATTTGGGATTATTACAACATTGAGTGAAATGAATTGTAACGAAAATGTAAAGGGTTATGGAAAACGAAAATAATATCTGGAGTAATTCATCCGTAAACATGTCTGGGTAATTTGAAAAGATATATTTTAAAGAAATCTGATGGAGTTTAGTAACTGTAAGTTTTCATGTCCGCTTATGTATAGGGGTTAGCTTTTATTAAGCTTTAAATCAATGGAAATTACAACATAGAAAGGAATACAATTGTTTATCGTTAGTTCTAATTATATTTTGCGAGAAATTAATGGATTTCATATTCTTGCATCTTGTGGCAAGTGTGATAATAGGAAGTGGATATATGAATTAAATACAATGGGAGCAGAAATTTGGAAGATATGCATGTGTAAAATTAGTTTCGAAAGTTTAGTAAAACAATTAGAGAAATATTATTCAATTATATTTACAGAAGAAGAAAAAATGAAAATCAAAGAATATGTAAATATATTAATAGAAGAACACCTACTTGAGGAAGTTAGATAAAATGCAAAAAAATGAATTACGTAATATAACAGAAAAGATAGTGGAAAAAGAAAGATTACCTATAAATGGTGGTATAGAATTGTTAAGTGCGTGTAATTTCAAGTGTGTACATTGTTATAATTCGCAGGAGCCCCGTCAAATTATGAATATGAAAATGGCTTTTAGAATAATCGATGAGTTAGAAGCAATGGGAACCATGCATATATATCTTACAGGTGGAGAGGTGTTGCTACATCCTGACTTTAAGAAAATATATAAATATATCAGAAAAAAAGGAATTATGGTCAGTGTATTAACAAATGCTTCTTTGATTGATGAACAGTTTATAGAATTATTTAAACGATATACACCATATGTATTGGATATTTCGCTTTATGGCGCAACAAATCTAACATATAAGAAAGTGACAGGTCAAGATGATGGATTTGACAGAGTGTATCAGAATTTAAAATTATTAAAAAATTCTAACATAGAATTTTCACTTAAAACGATAGCATTGAAAGAAAATATTTCCGAATTGAATGATATGAAAATCATAGCAAATGAATTTGGTAAGCAATTAAAAATATATACTGATATTAGACCGCTAAATAATGGAAATAAGAAATCACAAGAACATAGAATCAGCAATGAAGAAATAGTTAAAATTGAAGAGGCAGAAGGAAGATGGAAACTTAAGAAACAAGATGACAGTGTAAGAACCCAGCAAAGAAAACAAAGGAAAAAGGACGGATTTTTATATTTTTGCGAAATGGGAATGTATAATTTTTTTATAACTTATGAAGGAAAAATGTTTGGATGCGTGAAGGAACGTTTACATGGGTATGATTTGAATAAATACAGTGTTGATGAAGCGTTTGATCTAATTTATCAAAACCTAGTGCAGAAAAAAAGTGATGATGTTTGCGAATGTCAGAAATGTAAATTTCTCTCATATTGTGATTATTGCCCAGCACAATTTGAATTAGATACAGGAAGTGTGATAAATCCACCACGATACATTTGTGACTTAGCAAAATTAAGATATAGGACGTTTGAAAAATGATATAGAACTTTATGTTTTATATAAAAAGTAAAAAGGAGGTATAGGATATGTTTGAATTCCCAGAGATAACGGAGGCGCTTGAGACTACAAATGTTTTTGAAAAAACTGAAAGGTCAAGTGGACAATATGGATCTAGTATGGATTGGACAGGTGATTGTTGCTATGGAGACTAAGTAAATGCAATGAAAAAATCATTAGAACAGAGAATGGAATACTGGTTAGATAATATGAAGTGACCTCACATTTGTAGCAACGTGGATTTACCTGTATACTAGAGTTTGATAAGAACAAAGGTAACAGGAATTACCGCATACAAAAGGAGATCACTCATATGAAAAGAATACTAAAAATTGGAATGGATGTCCATACCACAAATTACACATTATGCGCAATGGAGCCGGTGATTGGCGAGGAAGACCGCATATTGGCTACGATTAAAGTGACACAGGATTATAAAAATATTTTGATGTTTATCGAAAATCTAAAGCAAAAGCTTGGATTGAACCATGATTATGATATCCAGTGTGGATATGAGGCAGGGTGCCTTGGATATTCACTTTACAATCAGCTCACAGACGCTGGAATAAAATGTGTAATACTTGCGCCAACAACAATGCTTACTCAACAGGGCGTAAGAATAAAAACAGATATGCGAGATGCACATATGATAGCACAGTGTTTATCGTATGGTGGATATCATGCTGTTTACATTCCGACAGAAGAAGATGATTCTGTGAAGGAATATCTTCGGATGAGAAATGATCATAAACTGGCACTGAAGAAAATCAAACAACAGATCAATGCTTTCTGTATAAGACACGGATTCTGCTATGATGGGAGAAAGTGGACACAGGCACATTTAAAATGGATAAAAAAACTGGAAATCACCAACAGACTGTATCGGGAAACACTGGATGAATATATGGCTTCATACGAGGAGCAGGAGGCGAAGATTGAGCGATTTGATAAACGAATCGGAGAAATCGCAGCTCAAATAAAATATCATGAAAAAGTAAAGCGGTTAGAATGTTTCCTTGGAATCAAAACACATACAGCATTATCTTTGATTGTTGAAACCGGTGATTTTGAGAGATTTGCAAAAGGGAACCAATATGCAGCATATCTGGGACTTGCACCGGGAGAAAACTCAAGCTCTGACAGTATACACCGCCTGGGAATAACGAAAGCAGGGAACAGTCATCTGAGACAACTGCTGATAGAAGCATCCGGTGGAATATGCAAGGGAGCAGTTGGACATAAATCAAAAGATTTGAGGGCAAGACAAAATGGTAATACGGCAGATGTGATAGCGTATGCCGACAAGGCGAATACGAGATTGCGGAGTCGATACTATAAATTTATAAGACATGGCAAGAAAAGGAATGTGGCAGTAGCCGCAATAGCAAGAGAACTAGCATGCTTTGTATGGGGAATGATGACAGATAATATTGAAACAAAAGTAGTGTAGATGTATATCAAAGTCAACTGCCAATCAAGGGTACAAGCACCGCTAAGGCGGCAAACCCTTGACAGTCAGCAGACTATGATAAATGGGTAGTCAAGCAGAAAAAGCAGCATACTGCAGCTGTTTCTGCCAAAGGTAACAAGTAAACAATCTGACAGTATTAGAAAAGAGCTGTGGTCACTGTAAGGTCTGAGTTATCTGCGGCCTCCCTATGTGCGCACATGAAACACTGTGATCCACGCTTTTAGATCGTAGAACTCAACGGCGGACCATTAGCCTGTAGGTAACCAATCCACGAATAACAGAGTGGCCAACTGCCGGGGACTGTTAAACTAGGGCTCTTTTCCAATGCTGTCAGAAAAACAAATGTGACTGGAGTGAAGAAAAATTTTTTGAAATTTACTCTTGACAAAAGTCACTTCATAACAGGGAGGTGTTCCATTTTCTGTTCAGATTTTGGTGAATGTAGGAAGGTGAAAAAATGCTTGAGTACATTCGTTGTGATGTAGAGCAATATGGAAAAAATGGTGATAAAACATTAGAATGTATAGGTATTAATATATCAAATAAAGGATGTCAAGAATACAAATGCTATAGATTTTATGTAGAAGAAAATAAAATGGAATTTCCGTATGTAGAGGTATTTGAACAATGTAGTAGTCTGAGAAAATTAGATGCACAAAAAATTAATGAAAATATGTACCGTATAAATTATAAGGTGCAAAAAATCAATGATTACGAAATTTTAAAAAATGATATCAGTCATATATTTTCTAAGTGTATAAAAACAAAAGTTACAGCAGAAGAATTAATGGAAATAAATTTATATTTGAAAAAGTTGCTTGGAACAAGAGAAGAACCGTTATGCGTTATAGGGGGAAAGATATATGAGAACCAAAAAATTCAACAACTAAAAATGTATTTTAAATTGAAAATATTCGATTATAAGAAAAAAAAGAGCCCCTTTTTGGCAGCTGATGAAAAATATATGCAATTATTAGAAAAATTACAAGAAAAATATCGTATAAATTCATTGGAAATGAAAAAAATAGAAAAAGTTTTAATTTTTTCAAAAAAGATGGGGTATGAATCGATGCAACTCGGATTCAATATTACCGACAAAATAGATGAAATAAAATATTATTTTAGGAAGGCTCAAAATGCTAGTAAAGAAATAAATGATAATAAAGAAGTATTTCCATTATTAAATATTTTGAATATAGGTGTGAGTACTTCATTAGAATTCGTTCTCAATACATTGGCTAAAATTAATTTAGAATTAAAGGCATTTGCAATATCTTATAACATATCGGAAAAAACAATGAATGAGATAAAATTATACTATGTTGAGAAGTAGAAAATATTTAATAGGATAAAAAAGAGGTGGAAAATTGTGGTAAAAAAAATAAATTTAGTAATGTTTATTCTTTTAATAATTTTTACTATGACAGGTTGTACTTCGAGTATTAAGAATACTCAAGAAGAAAAACAAAAGATTAAGTATTCAGAAGAAGATGTGACGGATACAATAAATAATTATTATGGTGAATATTATCCAAATGGACCCAATGGAAGTATGGATGATGTTTTAGATGATGGAACCGTAGTTGGAAAAACTTTTGATTATTATTATGATTCGGATTTTGAAGAATTAGCTTGTATCGTATACATTGATCTGTATACAGGTGATATCGTTGAAAAAGCAAGTGATGGCACAATTGTAGATGAGTATAATATTGAAGATATTTTAGCTGATAGTAATCAATTAAGTCATAATACTACTAAAAGTAATTTTGAAAAAGAAGAAGCCGGATATTATGATTTTAACAAAAATATTTTGGTTGGTTTTGGCTTTGAAATGATATTAAAATCAGATGGTACCATTATAGCTAAGGGAAGAAACAATAACGGGGAACTTGGAAACGGAACGTTGACTGATTCGGATAGTTGGATAGAAGTTCCAGGAATTGATAATGTTATACAAATAGCTTATGACGGAAATGAACAGATGTGTACTATTTATGCCTTGAAAGAAGATGGTACTGTTTGGTGGTGGGGATCCGAACAAATATCTCCAAAAAAAATAGATGGTCTTGATAATGTGAAAGAACTAATGTACAAAGGATATGGCGATGGATCTCGAGTATTTAATTATGTGTATGCACATATGAACGATAATACAATAGTAAACTTAGCGAATGACAAAGTAAATGTTGTGGAAGAGCTGGAAGGTATAGCATTAGATGATTTTTCTTTAGAGGAAATTGTTGGAAATAGTTATATTTATTACATATATTTAGTTGACGGGAAGGCATATTATATAGATAGTAGAGATCAAATATCTGTACCACTTGAAACAGAGCAAACAATAGAAAAAGTGTATAATTATGGAGGTAACCATTACATAGAACTTTTAAGTGAAGAAGGCGAAAGGCTTTATTATGCAGCCAGCGAAGGGTGCATTAAGTCTCATGGTGGAAACAATATAATTGATTACTACTCTACAGAGGACTATGATTTTTCTATGCTTTTTGGATGTGGACAAATACTTGCATGTGGCGAAAATGATGATGGTGAATTGGGAAACGGAACGCAGGAGCCTTATAAAAGCCAATGGTGGGAAGTGGATATTCCTAAAATTGAACATCTTTTTACACCATTAAATAACAAAATATATGCAATTGATGAAGATAATAATTTGTGGGCATGGGGAAAAGGCTTTTCTTCAGTTCCGACTATACAATATAACATTGATGAAATAGTATCAAATTATTAATGCATAACTGATAAGATTATAAGATTAACAGATTTTTCTATGTGTGTGAATTGCATAAAATTAATTCAGAATTAAAAGGCTTTGCAGTATCTTATAATATATAAAAAGGTATTGAATGAGATAAAGCTATGCTATGTAGAAAAGTAGAGAATATTTAATAAAAGTAAATTAGCAACAAAAAGATATGTGAGTAATATCAGGTTATAAGTAAAAAGTGGGGGCGAGAGAAAGTGCCTAAAAAGAAAGGAATATACAATTTTAATAAAAACAAAAACTGGGGATTATGGGAATGTGAAAATAATGATTCTTATATAAATTTGTATAGGCATAACAACGAAGTCTATTTTTCTCTAATATTTAATCGTAGTAAAAATAATTATGGTAATTTTCCTGCAGGAGCATACGTATCAATTGGGAAATATGAAATAAAAGATAAATGGGTATCTAAATTGGAATATTGGAATCCGTTTATATTGCGATATCATGTTGATGCTTATTATGCGAACGAATCTGCATATCCAATAAAAAAGGCTACAATATATGAAATCGTCGATTATGTGAAAAGAGTAGAACAACTATCGAGACCGACTTATGTTGTCCCTTTTGATCAGGATGATAATTATTCAGAATGTTTTTCGTGGATTGATGTAGCACTTTATAGACTATCTTGCGAAACAGACCCATTACCGGAGTATTTTCCTTTAAAAAGATATTCTGTCGAAGATTATTTAAATAAAAATGAAAGAAAATACGGAGATGAGATGTTAAAAAGATGTTATCTAAATCCGTTTGAATTTGAGAAAGAGTATCCCCATTTAATAAAAGAAACGAGTAAAAAATGGTGGCACTTCTTTCGATAGAAGAAGGTAGTACTTTTTGATTTGCATTATTTCTGGCAATAAAATTACATTACGTAAATAAATTTGTTAGATGGATGCTTAGTGAGCTTATAATGTTAAATTTAGGGTATGGGGAATAGAAATTCCCATCAAGACTTAATTCCGTAGTAATATAATAAAGCAATACTTGCGATAGTGTATTACTGGGGGGATTTTGTTCTTGCAGGATAAGAAAAATTTAATAGTGATGTATTGTTCAAACCTTTGTGTCTGTTAGAAATTAATGGATACAGAGGTTTTTATTTTGCAGATTTTTAAGAGCAAGATCCACCCGCGTATTACAATATCATCATTTTATGATTTTAGTAATATTTGCGAGTAGTAATCTTGATGGGGATTCCAGTCTTCGTTTCACTCCGGCCTGCGCTAAACGCAGGTCCACTGGACCTGCAGCGCCCCATACCCTCGATTTCCTGCCATTTTTTCAAAAAATAGAAATGGCATTTTAGCTTCGCAGGGAAATTTCAAAATTGTATGTATTTCATTTGGTGATGAAGTTAGAGATTATGTTTTTGAAAAAATGTTGTATAAGACCTTCTCAAAATTTGGATATATAGAGGGATCTTTTTATCCTTCTTCAGCAATTCGATTTATTCATTTTTGAATAAAAGTCAGAATGCAATATTTCAGCAGATGGGAAGGAGCTAAGATGGGATTATTTGAAGAAGTAAAGAAGAATGTCACAGTTAGACAGTCAGCGGAATTGTATGGGCTCAAACCTAACCGGAGTGGGTTGATCAGATGTATTTTTCATAAGGACAACACTCCCAGCATGAAGGTTGATCGCAGATATTATTGCTTTGGTTGTGGATGTACTGGAGATGCAGTTGATTTTACCGCACAGCTATTTGGACTCGGTGCCAGAGAAGCAGCTGTAAAACTGGCGGAGGATTTTGGAATTAGTTACATTAGCGAAGCACAATATTTTAAAGGACTATTTTCATATATTTTCTCATAGTTATGGACAAAGAGAAAACCGCAGGGAGGAGGTGGAAGCTCCGCTATGCAGAAAAGAAAACTAAATTATAGATTTCATAATCCGAACTCAGCGGCAGCAACCGCCGATTACATATTAAAAATTTTAATTGATGCCAATTCAGAAAAGGTTGAAAGAGCGATTCAGGCTGCGGCGGATCAGGTTGACCGGGAGACAGAGTGTGATGAGGGGGATTCTGCGTAAATGGTGCGTGGAATCTCCTTTCTCGTAAATTAGAAACAAAATATGAGATTTTATCGCAAATATCGTTTACAAAATATGAAAATGGAATATGATAGATAGTGAAAGCAGTGTGGAATTTGGAGGTAACTATTATGTTGTGCCAATTTACAGTTAAGAATTTTAAAAGTATACGAGATGAGGCAACGTTTGATATGCAAGCTGCCGCCATTTCTGAACATGAAGATCGGATTATCAAGGATAGAGATGGCGAGTTGTATTTGCCGGTGTCAGCTATTTACGGACCGAATGGTGGTGGCAAATCAAATGTCCTTGAAGCTTTGCATAGTTTATCGTTAAAGGTACTTCGACCATTATATGCAACCAGTGATAATGAAGATCGTGTAATACCTCGTAAAAAATTGGTTATTGAGCCATTCGCTTTTTCAGAAAAGAAAAAAGAAGAACCTACGGAATTTGAGGTGTTTTTCAGAACAGAGCTGGCCGAGCACCGCTATATTTTGAATATAAAACGTGATATGGTTTTATATGAACGTCTGGATCGTGTAAAGTTAGATACCGGTAGAAGATCAGCACTTTTTGAGAGAGGCGATGAGGGAATTATTCTGAAAGGCACTTTTGCCAGATTGAAAATAAGTGACGAGTTATCGGATACTCTTCCGTTACTCTCCTATCTTGGGATTACTTATCGGAAAAATGAAGTCGTAAATGATGTGCTGGATTGGTTTGAATTTGGAATTGATTTTATGAATTACGGAACTCCGATGCAGGAGCTGCGTATGGCGATTGCTAATTCTGATGATGTTAAGGATCTCGTCCTTAAAATGATTCAGGAAATGGATCTGGATATTCTGGACTTTCGTGTGGAAGAAAAAGAACATGATCGGATAGAAGTTTTTACAAAACATGAAGTAGATGGTTATGAAGCAGAGTTGAATCTGTCAGATGAGTCTAGTGGTACAAAAAAATTGTTCGGATTGCTTCCGTTTATTGCGGAAAGTCTGATTTATGGATCAACTTTAGTGATTGATGAATTGGATGCAAAAATTCATCCTGCGTTACTGCGGCATATTATCATGTTGTATAACGATATGGAAGTGAACCGCAAAGGAGCTCAGCTGATCTTTACATCTCATGATCTGTCAACAATGAATAGCGAAGTGTTCCGCAGAGACGAAATCTGGTTTGTGGCGAAAGGAAACAGCCAGAACTCCAAGCTTTATTCTCTGGTTGAATTTAAGAACAGTAAAGGAGAATCTGTTCGTAAAGATGCAAAGTTTGACAAACAGTATCTGGAGGGAAAATATGGCGCTGATCCATACCTTAGAAGAATCATAGATTGGGGAACGGTCAATGCCTAAAAAAGCCGGGATGAAAGGAAGGTATTGAAGAATGAAGATACTTTTATTCGGTGTTTCAAATGTTGGAAAATCAACCGTTGGAAAATTGCTTGCCGAACGGCTTGGATTTGACTTTGTCGATCTGGATGAAGAAATAAAAAAACGCATGGAGATATCTCTTGAAGAGTTTGTTAATACTGCAAACTTACGGTGGAGAGATCAAAAACGGGGGAGTATTATCAAGAAGATTGTTAAACTGGAAGAAAATATAGTTTTAGCGGTCACTCCGATATCTTATGCCGAAAACTTCAAAACACGCATTATTGCTGATGATATCCTGTTAATTGAACTGTATGATACTCCAGAGAATATTTTTTCCAGGCTTGTATTCAGTGACGAAAATGACAATATTTATTCAGATGATAATTATAAAAATGAACACAAAGATCATTACATAAAAGAAATTCAGGCAGATCTGGATTGGTATGGAATGATTAATGACAGGATTGGGATACGATATCGATTGTTGGTTGATAATGATCCGCCGGAAAAAGTGGTGGATAGGATAATAACAGAATACGGTTTAAAAAATAGTTGAGCCTCTCCAATTTCTGGGAGTAGAGAAATAAAGTATGTATTGTGAACAGTGAGCACGGATTTTTATCAAAGTCGGAGGAATATTACAAATGCTAAAACCATGGGAATATTTATTTAAAACACATATTTTATCTCGAGGATGGGATTATTACGAAAACGGAGCGGTCAGTTCCTTGAAAAAAACAGAAACCGGTTATAAGGCCACAGTTGAAGGCAGTTATGATTATGAAGTAGAAGTGGAAATTTACGATAATGAAGTTGTAGATATGTTCTGTGATTGTCCGTATGCAGAAGATGGAAATTATTGCAAACATATGGCGGCAGTCTTATATGAGATCGAAGAAAAGTCTGCTCAGATGACAAGTGAAGTAAGAGAGAATCCGGCTGATATCAAAACTGAGTTAGAGAATGTAATAAAGAACATAGATGAATCAGAAGTGAGAAAGCTATTATTGGAACTTGCTCTGAAGGATGATTCTTTACAGAATCAGATTTTAACAAAATATGTGGACAAAATCAGTCCGGGTCAGATGAACCGATTGAAGCAAGAAGTTGAAATGATTGCATGGAAGTATTCAGATAGAAGAGGATATGTTGACTATTATCATGCGATGGATTATGTACATGATCTGGAGGAGTTCCTGGACGAGAATGTGCAGAATTTGATTGATAAAAATCTTATAATGCAGGCGTTTGAGCTTACAAATGAAGTGTTTCATACGGTTGGAAATCAGGATATTGATGATTCGGATGGTGGTACTACATGGATTGTGAATAGTTGTTATGAATATTGGAAACAGATACTGGATCAAGCAACAGATGAACAGCGCGATCAGATGTTTCAGTGGTTTAAAGGACGTCCAAAAAACTATGTTATAGATTATATGGAAGACTATATCAGCGACTTCTTAATGGAGGAGTTTCATGATACAAGCATGTTGCTGGAAAAGTTACGAATGCTGGATGAGTTGATTGAACGCGCAGGTGATAAGACTGACTGTGGAAGCTTGTATTCATCATATTATGGCTTTGAAAATATTATTCTTAAACGCTTGCAGATTATGCGAGAGTTAAATTATTCGGCGAATGAAATCAATGAATACAGGACAAAATTCAGACATTTTTCTGCAATAAGGGAGTTGGAGGTCAAGGAATATCTTGATAGGAAAGAATATGATAAGGCAATTGAAGTTCTGGAAGAAAGCAAAAAACTGGATAAGGAATATGCGGGTCTTGTCTCAAAATACAGTGAACAATTAATTCAGGTATATCACAAAACTGGACAACAAGAGGAATATAAAAAAGAATTGATCTATCAAGTTTTCTCTTGCAGACAAGATAATCTTGAAAATGTAAAATTGTTAAAGGCGGAGTGTGATGAGGAAGAATGGTGTACATATCGGGAACAGATTTTAAATACAAATTCATGTTTAGGTATAAAGTTTCGTTTTCTGGAATTTGAAGAACTATATGACAGGTTGCTGAAAACGATTGTGGAAAGTGGTTCGATTTATACATTGGATCAATATGAAAAGGTATTGAAAAAGAAGTTTCCGGATATCATCAGAGATACATATGTAAATTATGTACGGAAACATGCGGAAAGCGTATGTGATAGAAAAGCATATAAAGGGCTGATGACTTATTTGAAAAAGATTACAAAATATCCGGACGGAAGGGAAAAAGCAGATCAGATTGCCAAAGAGTGGAAAGTAATTTATCGTAGAAGACCTGCAATGATGGATGAGTTGAAAAAAGCGGGATTTTGAGGAAGGAAAAGAATGGATTTTGTTTGATGAAAATATTATAATAAAATAGCGACAAGAGATTGTAGTAGAAGGGAGGAATGACATGATAAGTAGTGCAGATATTCTAGAACTATTAAAATATGGAGAACGGATTTCTTTAGAATGCAAAGACTCCCGGAATGAAATCTCAAAATCAGTGTGGGAGACGTATTCAGCATTTGCAAATACTTGTGGTGGTGTTATTTTACTGGGAATAGAAGAGCATATGTCTGAGATGAATATTGAGAAACGATTTACATTTACAGATGTGAAAAACCCGGAAATCAGATTGAAGGAATTTTGGGATACTATAAATAGTAATAAAGTTAGTGCTAATATTTTATTGGATGACAATGTTGGCTACTGCGATGTTAATGGTCATACTGTATTGTGGATTGATGTTCCGCAGGCTGATTATAAATATAAACCTGTATATATCAATGAAAATCCTATGAAAGGAAGTTTCAAGCGTAATCACGAAGGAGATTATCATTGTACGGAAGAGGAGGTAAAGGCGATGATAAGAGATTCTTCGGATTCTGGCATAGATGGTGGACTTTTAGACGGGTTTACAATGGATGATATTGATTTAAATACACTTAAGTCATATCGAATCGAGTATGAACATCATAATCCAGACCATGTTTGGAACGGTGTGGAAGACAAAGAGTTTTTAAGAAATCTTGGGGCATATACAGTTGATAGAACAACTCGAAGAGAAGGATTAACAACGGCCGGATTGTTAATGTTTGGAAAAGGATTGGCAATTAGAGAGCGATTTGACAATATTCGAATGGATTATTTGGATCAAACAAATCTTTCAGCAGGCAGAAGATGGAGTGACAGGCTAACTTATGATGGCTCATGGGAAAATAACCTGTATAATTTTATTAAAAGAATTCTTCCTAAATTAGTAAGTGATTTAAAAAGACCATTCAAATTGGAAGGAATGATACGAGTGGATGATACAGCTGTTCACAAAGCTGTTCGTGAGGCTGCTGTGAATATGATTATTCATGCAGACTATCATAGCACAGGAGTATTGAAAGTCGTTAAATATGATGATGGATTTTTGTTTTCAAATCCTGGAAATTTAAAATTACCGGTGCAGGCGATATATGAAGGCGGGCATTCTGTGGCTCGCAATCCCAAAATTCAAAATATGTTTAGAATGATTGGTCTTGGCGATAATATTGGTTCGGGATTTCCAACAATTTTACAAGCTTGGGGAGAGGAAAAATGGAGACAGCCGGATTTATATGATGATCAGGAATTACATCAAGTTGAATTGAGGTTGTGGATGGTATCATTAATGCCGATGGAGTGTACAGATTATTTGTGTACTACATTTGGAAAGATATATCAGTATTTGAAAGCCGAAGAGCAAATTATTCTTGCTACAGCGTATTTGGAAGATAAAGTGTCGAATACCCGGCTGCAATCTGTCTTAGGGCTGCAATCTATCGAAATAGGACGTCTGTTAGTTGATTTGGTAGATAAAAATATGCTTATAGCAGAAAAACGAGGGCGTTGGACGACCTATCGCATAAATGCTGAGTATGAGATTCAGCCAGAACAGATGAATTTGGCCGATATATCAATTTCAAAAGTTGATTTAAACAAAACAGATCAATTGATATACCAATTTGTTCAAGCGAATGGTATGATAACTACACAGCAGGTTGTGGATATGATTGATACTATTTCTACGACTCAAGGGGCATCGGTTGCGATAAATAGACTTATAGAAAAGGGATTATTGAAAAAAGTTCGACAGGGAAGACATGTTTTTTATGCGATGAACTAACATATCAACTGGATTTTTAATGTTGAGTTGATGTGTTGATAAATAGTTGATATATCAGTTGAACAATCAATTGATTTGTAGGAAATTATTGAATTTAACTTTGATAATCTTCTACATCCTCTATGTTTACAATCATTCATTCTGCTATATACTATTAATAAAAGAATCGATGTTACTATTATTACTACCGCATATTGCTACCCGCCCCTGCATACATTGTAAAAACAATAAATGCAGGGGTTTTGTATGAAAGATTATATTGAGGAACGGGCAGTAGAGATCGCATATTATATCATTGAACATAAGGCGACAGTGAGGCAGACTGCAAAAAAATTCGGAGTAAGCAAAAGTACCATACATAAAGATGTAACAGAAAGATTGCTCCAGATTAATCCTGCGCTTGCGGCGGAAGCAAGGAAGGTTCTCGACATCAACAAATCCGAGCGCCATATTCGCGGCGGACTAGCTACCAGAGAGAAATATTTACATATGGAACATCGATAAAAAAGTGGTTGGGAATATCAGATCTTCCCAACCATTTTCAGTTTCCATTGTAAAAGCGGCAAGTGAAACAGCTTGCTGCTTTTTATTTATCTTCCCATGTAGTATAATTATTTCATACTTTGAAATGGAGAGAAATCTATGAGTTTGATCAATAAGATTCCAAAGGAGTTTTATAAACTTTTTGCGAGCAAATACAGGGAGTATTATCAACGGTTCCTGATATCGATCTATGAGGAATCCGGCAGGTCTTATTCGCTTCTGGGGCTTACGGAACGGGAATGCTGTGCGATTATGAATGAGTGGATCGCGGCGGAGACTTTGGACTGGAGTGAAGAGCAGTTTGACGAGGAAGGAGAACTGCTGACCAGGTCGAATATGGCGTTTGTCTGTCTGAGGCATCTGGAGGAATGGGGATGGCTTCGGAAGGATTATGACGAGTCGCTGAATAGTTATGTGGTATCATTTCCAGAATACAGTCAGCTCTTTGTGGAGCTGTTCCAGCGTCTGTATAGTGAAGACAGTACCAAGGAACGGGAGAGCGTGCTGGCAGTATACAGTTATCTGTATACTTACAGTGCGGATAAGGAGAAGAATAACGAGATTCTGAAGAGTGCCCTGCAGACCTCCCAGTCGCTGCTTCGGATGCTTTCGAATATGCAGGAGGGTATGCGAGGATATTTTGATGAGTTGTCCAGACAGAGAAGCTTTCTGGGGATTCAGGAAGTACTGGTCAATGAGATCAATAACAGTGACAGTAAGAAGTATGCGATTCTTACCACTACGGACAGTTTCTATCGATATAAGGAAGCGGTAAAGGAATTGATTGACCAGAACCTGAGTGAAAATGAGGCGCGAAGGCAGCAGTTTCTGGATCAGCAGGTGCAGCTTAAGACGCAGATGGAATCGGAGGAAAGTGTTCCTGTAGAGTATACGCCAAAGTATCGGAGGCTTGAGCGTGCAGTTAGTCTGTGCGAGGAAGCGATGGATATCATATACCGTATTGAACGGGAATTTGATGCCATCGAGCGCAGATATAATAAATTAATTGAGCAGAAGACGGTATTTGCAAGCCGGGCAGCAGCGAGAATCCGCTATATTCTGATGGAAGGAGCGGCCGAAGAGGATCAGACAGTGACACTTGTGAATCTTCTGAACCGGAGCAACTGTCAGGAAGAGATTCTTACAAAACTGGCGGATCGGATGCACCTGACGGAGCGTTTCCATGTGATAACGGAACGAAGCTTGTACAGAAAACGCGATTCTGAGAGGGGCTCTTTCGAGCCGCAGGCGGTTGTTCGGGAAGAAGACCAGAGAGAAGATCTGGATTATTTTGTATTAAAGCCGCTTTATACAGGAAAGGAGATTGCGGAATTCCGAAGAAAGAATATAAAGGACGGCAGATTTACGGCTACCAGAGATACCGTACAGTCTATTGAGGATCTGGAGAAACTGTTCTTTGTATGGCAGGATGCAACGGAGATTGCGGAGAATGACCAGGAGATTTCTATCGGAGAAGAATTGGAGAATGAAGAAGGGTTCCGCTTCTCAGAACTTACGATCAAAGAGTAACTGTAATAGGATTGAAAAGTAGTTCGTAAGGAATATTTGATGAGGGATACATAGAAGAAAAAACAGGAAGGGATAACGAGATGGCTTCATATATAGAAGAATTATCCGTGACAGAGGCGGAGAATCTAAAGAAAACGATATCAAAATTATTTCGTCAGACCTGTATCTTACAGATGCGGTATGACCCGGCGACACTGACTCCCAGAGATAATCTGGATTATGAGATCTGTGTCAGACATAGAGGCTTTATAGAAGAATATCTGGCAGTCCTGGGCTGTGAGCTGATCCATGACCCACAGGAGCATATTTTCCGGCTGGTAGGGGATGGTGTAGAGACAGAGAAAATGAGTCTGACGACTACCATTATTGTTTTGCTGGTGAAAATGATCTATAGGGACAAGATTCTCGGGGCAGGGCTAAATGCTACAGTGACCACACTGGAGGAGATCAGAGAGTATGGAAAGAATACCAATCTTCTGAACCGGAAGCTTACGCTGGCGGAGTGGAGAGAAGCACTGTATCTGATGAGCAAGCATCAGATGATCGAGTTGCCTGGAGCGGTCCGGGATGTGGAAGATCATACGCCGATTTATTTATACAGTACGATTAATCTATACGTCAGTGCGGCGGATATTAATGCACTGGTAGAAGAGTACAGAGAGGAGGCCGCAGAAAATGAGACAATCGAAGAAGATATTTTCCCGGATGCTGATTAACAACTGGGGTGGCATCAGTCATAAGGTGATGGAATTCCATGAATATGTGAATCTGTTCAGCGGCAAAAGCGGCTCTGGAAAGTCTACGGTAATGGATGCGATTCAGGTGGTACTGTATGGAAGCGTGGCTTCGACATTTTTGAATAAAGCTGCAGACGATGCCAAGAATAAGCGAAGTGTCTTAAGCTATCTTCGTGGAGCTCAGAAGGACGGAACTTCTAATCGAGAGAATGTAGACTTCTGTTCTCAGATTGTACTGGAGATTGCAGATACCGGAAGTAAGCTGACGACTTGTATTGGGGTGGCTTTTGAAGTAGGAAGAAATGATCTGGATCTGAAGAAGTATTGCTTCTTCAGCCATTCTGGGAAGATGCCGGAAGATGAATATCTGACGGAGAGGGGGACCCCCTATACAATAGAACAGTTGAAACGACTGCTGAATCAGCGGAGCAAGTCCGAGGAAAATCGGGGACGAGTAGATGTGAACCGTATTTACCCATCCAAAGAGGCTTATCTGAACACAGTGTATGATTCCATCTTTGGCGGAATTGACCCGGGACGTCTGATGACGATGGAAAAAAGTGCCATTGCTCTTCGGATGACCAACGGGACAGGACAGTTCATCAAGGATTATATGTTTCCGAGAAGTAAGGAAGATACGGTTTCGACCATCAGTGAGCAGTTGGGTGCATATCGGGAGATCAAGGAACGGGTAGAGGATCTGGAACACCGGATTGAGATCCTGGATGAGATACATAAGTATGATTTGGAACTGGTGCAGACGAAAGCAGATAAGGTACGCACGGAGAGCGTTCTTCAAATCGTGGAGATAGAGAATTGTAAGACTCGTCTGGAGGCAAAAGAGGAAGACTTAAGAGGAATTCTTGCAAGAATCACGGAGCTGGAAGAGAAGAAGACGGATCTGGAAGTGGTGAAGAAGGAGAAGACGGAGAAACTTATCGAAGTAAAGGCAGAGCTTCATGCCAGTGATTACGGTCTGAAGAAGAAAGAACTGGATGATATGGAGACGGCTCTTCAGCTGCTTTCTGGAAATGCCAGACAGTGGCGCGAGATTCTCAATGGGCTGAAAGCCTGGGACGAGGATGAGGAGATCAGCAGCTATGTAAGTAATCCAACCTTGCAGGCTCTGGATGATGTGGTCAATGGAGAAGTGTCCATTCAAGCTATTGAAAAGTTGAAAAAAGGAATTCAGAATACGCTGGAGATGATCGGAGAGGAACTGGATGACTTAAATGACACGATCCGAGCAGCTACAAAGGAACTGAATGAGAAGAGAGAGATGGTGGAGGACCTGAAAAATGACCGGAAGCCATATAGAAAAGAACTAAAGAGTGCCAGGGCAGAACTGCAGAATGAATTAAGCAGCCGATACGGACATACCATTCATGTGGAAATCCTTGCGGATCTGTTTGATATTACCGAGGAAAAGTGGAAGAATGCCATTGAAGGCAGACTGGGACGGATCAAGCACAGCCTTGTGACGGAGCCACAGTATGCCCTGGAAGCGGCAAAGATATTCCGTAAGATGAAGAAAAAAGAATACGAGGATGTTGAACTGATCAATACAGCTGCTATCAAAAGAGACCAGCCACAGGCAGAGACAGGGACATTATATGAAGCTGTTGCAGCAGAGGAGCCTTATGTGGATCTGTGTCTGAGGCGATACTTGGGGCGTATTTATAAATGTGAGACGGTGGAAGAACTTCATGAGGTGCGTGATGGCGTAACGCCGGATTGTTATTCTTACAGCAATTATATCTTCCGGCATCTGAGAGAAGCGGACTATGACCGCTATGCCTGCATTGGTACGAAGGTATCTAAGAAGAAGTTAAAGGAGCTGGAGGATGAAGTCTATGAATTAGAGAAGAATCAGCTTGCGGACATGCAGATGCGAGATACATTAAAGCAGGCACAGACTTTTGAACAATTGAACCAGAATCCGGAGCAGTTATTACAATTGGCAGGAGCCGCAGATGAGCTGGAGAAGTATCTGAAGAAGCAGGATCAGCTTAGAAAAGAACTGAAAGAGTTGGAAGATGGTACCTTGACGGCGCAGCTAAAGGCGCAAAAAGAAGAACTTGAACAGGCGATTGAGGAACTGGATGACAGACTTGAGCAGATTGGCGAAGAACGTATTGGACGGAAGAAGGATCAGGGATTTGCAGAACGAGATCTGGCCGGATTCCAGGAAAAACTGACATTCCTTCAGGAGGGCTTTGTCATCAATGAAGAATTGCTGGAAGAGGTGCAGAAGACGTTGGAAACACAGTCTGAGGTGTCCTATCGCAGGAAACAAAACGACCGTCTGGCAGAATTAACGGAGCAGGAAGAAAGGGCAGAAGAAGCCAGAGCTCTTGCACGAGGCCGGTTTAACCGGGAATATCCGGCGTATGGATTTACCGGAATTGAGCACGGCAATGAAGTGTATGATAAGGTATTGGAGCAGCTGCGCAAGGACTTTGAGCCCAAATATAAAGAAGACTTCGAGAAGCAGTATCGTCTGGTCTACCATTCCCTGCGTGAAAATGTCATTGCCACGATTCACGGTGAGATAAAGGCAGCTTATCGGCATAAGCGAGAGATCAACCGGATGTTATCCAGAATCCGGTTCTCAGACAGTACTTATCAGATTGATATTCTTCCGGCCCAGAATGAGAACGGGCAGTTCTATGAGATGCTGATGGCGCCGGAGCTTGACAGTAAAGTGCTGGATAACGATGGATTCGATGGACAGCTGAGTCTGGGAGAAGACGACTTTTATCAGAAATACGAGTCTCAGATTCAGAGACTGACGGAGAAGTTCATGCCGCCGCGAGAGGAAGACGGACAGAATCGGACTCTCCACAAACAGGAGATGGAGAAGTATGCAGATTACCGCAACTATCTGACCTTCAGCATGTATGAGCGTGTAGAAGATGAGCAGGGGAATGTGAAGAAAAATGCGGTAGATGAGATGGCCGGGCGAGATTCCGGCGGAGAGGGACAGAATCCAAAATATGTGGCACTTCTGGCTGGATTTGCTATGTTATATATGCAGCAGAGTAACCGTGAGTCCAAGATCCGGCTGGTGCTTCTGGACGAGGCATTTTCTAAGATGGACAAAGAGCGAAGTGAAGTGTGCCTGCGTTATGCGAGAGAGCTGGAATTGCAGCTGATTGTCTGTGTGCCGGACGAGCGTCTTCAGTCGTTGATTCGGAACGTGGACAGTGTCTACGGATTCCGCAGACATCAGAATCAGATCTCGATGATGCATATTGATAAAGGAAATTATCTGGAGCTGATCGAGGGACAGACAGAGGAGCTTCAGAATCTTGATGCCTAAGGAGAGAAGAAGTGGCAAAGAAAGAGAAGAAGGATGGAACAAAAGAAACAATAACACTGATGCGTTGGCTGATCAGTCAAATTGATGGGGAAGCCTATCGGAGAGGAACGCTCTCTGGAGAGAGGCATCCCATGGTGGACCAGAAGCTGATCCGCCTCCTTGGAGGCCAGAAGAATCTCTTGTCACAGGCTAGAGAGCTGGAACGTGATATCGTGCTTGGACAATCTGGGAAGATCCGATTCGAATGGCGCGATATGAATATGGATATAAAAAAGATTCATTATTCCATAGATATTATGCCGGAACTCTGCAGAAGAGAAGGAATGGAAGACCCGAGATGCAGACAGTTGCGGTATATTTCCCAGATGAAGAAATGGAAAGAGAAGGCAGAAGGTACTTGGCTTGCCGGTTATTATGCAGAAGAGATCTGTAAATTGGAAAGAGGACTCTGTTCTCTGGCATTTCAAAAAGATATGGAAGATGAGAAGCTATATCAATGTCTGGATGAAATGATTCATTTACAAGAGCCGGTAGAAAAACGGATATTCAGCGCCCGAGTATTCCGTAATGTGAAGATACCAGAAGAACGCCTGACGCCATCGAAGATATTTGAACAGAAGTATGAAAGTAAAGTAATCACTATTTTGAGGCATTCGCCGGAATATGCCGATGGAATGAGTGATGATGAACTCTTGAAAGCTCATGGTATCTTATCTTATACGCAGACATTAGAGTGGAAAGGACCTCTGATATACCTTCTGGATGGAACGGTGGTTATTGATGCTTCTTTGAATCGATATGGAACAATCCTTGGGACTCAGACTCTGGAGCACGCTATGCCAAAGTCCCTTGCAGGTGTAAAGAAGATCATCGTTATAGAGAATAAGGCTAATTATGAAAAGATGCAGTATCAAAAGGATGTATTGTATATTTTCTGCCATGGATTTTTCTCACCAAAAGAAGTACGATTTTTAAAGACACTGAAGGATGTAGCTGACGCAGGAACTGAATATTGGCACTGGGGAGACTTGGATTATGGAGGAATCCGGATCTATCAGTTCAACAAAGAAAACGTATTTCCAGAATTGCGACCGTACAAGATGAGTAAGGAAGATTATATCCAGGCAATGGAACTTGGGGCCGGCGTAGAGATAGACGCCGGGAAGAAAGAGCGGCTTGCGGCCATGGATGCCGGCGAACTCGAAGAATTAAAGAAATGTATACTGGAATTTGGTCAGGAAATTGAGCAGGAATTACTGGTGTGATGAACAGAAGAATTCACAATGACGAAAGCTCCTAAGAGAATGAGCTTTTGTTATTAAAAAAATATAATTAGGTACCTTGACAAATGGAAAGAAATATTATATTATTTAGGTACCGAGATAAAAAGGAGGAATCATTATGACATCAGAAAATAAAGAAGTATGCACACAGTGCCCGAATCACTGCCCGATATCGGATTTGAAATGTGGAAGAGGAAGAAGAGCTATGCTTGGTGAAGGGCAGGAGCATGGAGAGATGCACGAACGTGGAGAAGGAAGAAGACGCGGAGAAGGAAGAGAACACGGAGAAGGAAGAGAACACAGAGGACATGGCAGACATCACGGACATGGAGAACACGGCAGCCATGATGAGCAGTCAGACCATCATGGAGAACATAGAGGAATGCACGAAGAAGACAGTCTGGCAGGACTGATGCATGCGACTGGACATTTCCTTCATCGTAGAGGGCGTCAGGGCGGCGGACAGGAAGGGATTCTTGCAATACTTGCTGAGAAGGGACAGATGAGTCAAAAAGAACTACAGGACATTCTTAGAATTCAGCCGGGCTCTATAAGTGAAATATTGTCAAAACTGGAGATGAAAGGTCTTATTATTCGTCAGAAAGACGAAGATGACAGAAGGAAAAGCATTGTGCAGTTGACGGATGAAGGCAGATCTGTGTTAGAGAAAGGCAATCCAAGGATGGACGAGTCCGCTTTATTCGAAGTGCTGAATGCTGAAGAACAGGCGGAATTAAAGCGATTGTTAAAAAAGCTCCTGGATTCCTGGAAAAATTAATTTATTGATATTGATTGCTTACTGATGATCAGATTGCTGCTTTTCGTATTTACTTGTCTTTACAGGAATCCCGGCGAGCAGTAATCACTGCAAGCATATCACCAAGTGCCGTAAGGCTGGCGGCCATGATGGAAAGTTCATCATCAGAGAGACATTCAGATAATTTGCAGGCGATTGTGGAAAGGAAATAGAGATCTACACAGTCGTTCATATTGACACCTCATTAACGATTATTTTAATAATAGTAAAAAATTCTTTGTTCTATATTATATGTGGGGAGTGGGCGTCAGTTACTTACATCACATTCTTATCAGAATAGAAATGAAAAAAATGATCGAATAAATGAGCAGATAGCTCGATAAATGAAAAAAATGGAAGAATTTTCTTGTTCAACCTGTACATTTTTTTTAAAAAGAAATTGTGCTAGTATTTTTTTAACAAAAAAAAGGAGAGATTGTAATGAGCAAGAAAACTGTAGTATTTCAGAACTTGGATGAAATCGTCAGATTTGTCCATAAGACAGAAAAATATCCATTTGATATGGATATGAAACGCGGTAAATTTATTGTAGACGCAAAATCTCTATTAGGAATTGTAAATATGGGTTTTAACAAAGAGATTGAATTGAAAGTCTACATGGACGATTGTCAAGATTTTTGGAAAGATATAGAAGAATTTGTTGCAGCGTAAGTTAGAAAACTTGTGCAGAAAAACTCCTTGGCGTATAATAGGTGCGGTAAGGAGTTTTTGTATTATGGGAGAAATAAAAAAAATAGATCGAAGTAATTATTTGTTTAGTAATAAGATGCTGCTCACATTAATTATTCCACTCGTCATCGAGCAGTTGTTGTCTGTGCTTGTCGGCATGGCGGATTCTATTATGATTGCAAGCGTAGGAGAGGCGGCCGTGTCCGGAGTCTCTTTGGTGGATCAGATTATGGTCCTGCTCATTAATATGTTCGCGGCACTGGCGACCGGAGGTGTGGTCGTGGCGGGCCAGTATCTCGGACAGAAAAAGCAAGAGAATGCATGCCGTTCCGCTACACAGCTGGTGTGGTTCATCACCATTTGCGCAATCGTTATCACCCTGCTGGTATACGCAGGAAAATATATGATCCTGCATGGGATATTTGGCGAAATAGAACCAGATGTCATGCGACATGCCAACATCTATCTGCTGATTGTAACGGCATCCATCCCATTTATGGCTTTGTATAACGGAGGAGCAGCCATCTTCCGTGCTATGGGAAATTCCAGAATGCCTATGCAGGTATCCATCATTATGAATATCATCAACATCGGTGGAAATGCAATTTTGATCTATGGATTTCACAGAGGAACAGAAGGTGTGGCAATACCGACGCTGATATCCCGGATGACAGCAGCTGTCATTATCATTACGCTGCTTTGCAATCAAGAACTGACCCTGCATATAGAGAAGACCTTCCGATATCGTGTTGACTGGAATCTTGTCAAGAAAATCCTGAGTATCGGAGTACCGAATGGACTGGAAAACAGTATGTTCCAATTGGGGAAAATACTGGTGTTAAGCCTGATCTCGACTTTTGGAACTTATGCGATTGCGGCTAACGCAGTAAGTAACGCTATCGCCCTGTTCCAGATTCTGCCCGGTATGGCAATCTCATTTGCAGTCACTACCGTCATCTCAAGATGTGTCGGTGCCGGTGATTACGAACAGGTAAAATATTACAACAAAAAGTTACTGATCATTACTTATGTAAGCATGGCGGCAACAGTAGGCTTTATCTTCCTGATCCTGCCATTCATCCTAAGAGCATACAATCTGTCAGATCTGACAGCAGAAACAACCAGACAGATCATATATTTCCACGGAATCAGCGCCGTCCTCATATGGCCGCTCGCATTCACACTTCCAGGAACCTTCCGGGCTTCCGGCGATGCCAAGACCTGCATGATCATCTCTATCACATCCATGTGGATCTTCCGGATCGCATTCAGCTACATCCTTGGAAAATATCTCGACATGGGCGTGTTCGGTGTGTGGGTAGCCATGGTCATCGACTGGGTATTCCGCACCATCTGCTTCATCATCCGCTACTTCAGAGGGAATTGGAAAAAAGATGCAATCGTATAATTGGGGACGGGGGTTTTTTCATTTTCCTCCGTCCCAGATTCGATTTGCCGTGTCCCATTTTGAAAAATCGGTGTCCCCCTATTGTAAATATTTCGCCGCTATTTTATAATATAATTTACCGGCAAATGAAAATGCCGTTTTGATAGGAGAGAAAATATCAGGGAGGAACACAGGTGAAAAGAGAGTTAGTAATTGTCATTGATTTTGGCGGCCAGTACAATCAGCTGGTAGCGAGACGTGTCAGAGAATGTAACGTATACTGTGAAATCTACTCTTATAAGACAGACCTTGAGAAGATTAAAGAGATGAATCCGAAGGGAATCATTCTCACAGGAGGACCAAACAGCTGCTATGAGGCAGATTCTCCGACTTACCAGAAAGAGTTGTTCGAACTTGGCATTCCGGTTCTGGGATTGTGTTATGGAGCTCAGCTTATGATGCATGTGCTCGGTGGCAAGGTGGAAAGAGCCGATGTCAGAGAGTATGGAAAAACAGAGGTGCTTATTGATAAAACAGATTCTGCGGTATTCCAGGGAGTATCACCAAAGACTGTCTGCTGGATGAGTCATTTTGACTACATCTCCAAAGCGGCTCCGGGATTCGAGATTACTGCACACACAGCAGACTGCCCGACAGCAGCTCTGGAAAATGCAGAAGCTGGCTTGTATGCGATTCAGTTCCATCCAGAGGTTCTGCATACAGTAGAAGGAACCAAGATGTTATCAAATTTTGTGCTTGGTGTCTGTGGTTGTGCCGGAGACTGGAGAATGGATTCTTTTGTAGAAGAATCTATCAAGCAGATTCGTGAAAAAGTTGGAAATGGAAAAGTGCTTTGTGCATTATCCGGTGGCGTGGATTCTTCTGTGGCAGCAGTATTGTTGTCTAAAGCAGTCGGTGATCAGCTGACATGTGTATTTGTGGATCATGGACTTCTTCGTAAAAATGAAGGAGATGAAGTGGAAGCAGTCTTCGGACCAGATGGAAATTATGATCTGAACTTTATCCGTGTCAATGCACAGCAGAGATTCTATGACAAGCTGGCTGGAGTAGAAGAGCCGGAGAGAAAACGTAAGATCATCGGAGAAGAATTTATCCGTGTCTTTGAAGAAGAAGCAAAGAAGATTGGTGCAGTAGACTTCCTTGTACAGGGAACTATCTACCCAGATGTGGTAGAAAGTGGTCTCGGCGGAGAGTCCGCAGTCATCAAGTCTCACCACAATGTGGGTGGATTGCCGGATTATGTTGATTTTAAAGAAATTATCGAGCCGCTGCGCGATCTTTTCAAAGATGAAGTAAGAAAAGCAGGACTGGAACTTGGTATTCCGGAAAAACTGGTATATCGCCAGCCGTTCCCAGGTCCAGGTCTTGGAATCCGTATCATCGGTGAAGTAACCGCTGAGAAAGTAAAAATCGTGCAGGATGCAGATGCCATTTATCGTGAAGAGATGGACGCTGCAGGCATGAACAAGACCGTAGGCCAGTACTTCGCAGCACTTACCAATATGCGAAGCGTCGGGGTTATGGGAGATGAAAGAACTTATGACTATGCAGTGGCATTAAGAGCTGTGAATACGATTGACTTTATGACAGCTGAAGCAGCTGAAGTGCCTTATGCAGTACTGCAGAAAGTCATGAGCAGGATTATCAATGAAGTAAAAGGCGTGAACAGGGTAATGTATGATTTGACCAGTAAACCGCCGGGCACAATAGAGTTTGAGTAGCTTGAAAAATCGCGGAAAAGCCCATAAATAAAGGCTTTGCGGGGTGTCGAAAAGACCAAATGGAGTGCAAATGGAGTTTAAAAATTATTTTTTTCTCTTGTTTATATTCCAGATTCACCTGCAAATTTCGTGAAATCGGTTATTCTCATAAAATAAAATTAGAGTAAATATGAAGAACAGTTTGTTTTGATTGAAGTGATTTTCGTCAAGGCAGACTGTTTTTTTGTTGCCTGCATTTAGAAAACAGATACCACAGAAAGGTTCTTTACTTTCGATGAGCTTAAACTCCATGACACAGTAATCACACTGATGGAGAATTAAAAAACAAGAAAATTTGATAAATTTCGGAAAATGATGTCCGATTTTGCATCTGCCAGTACAGAGTATATGAAGAGATAAATATTCAAAACACAGGAGGTACTGATTATGCAGAATAAATTATTTTTAAAGGCAGCCGATATATGTGAACTTCTGGAAGTAAAACAGACATCGGCTTATGAAATCATCGGAAATCTGAACAAGGAACTGGAAGAACAGGGCTACCTGACGCTTAGAGGAAAAGTTCCGACAAAGTATTTTGTGAAGCGTTTCTACGGAGTAGAAGATACTTGTGAGATTCCACAGGAAGAGGGAAAGGAATGGTTTCATGCGTAAGAGAAAAATGTATTTATCAGTGGAAGACATTGCAGAACTCTTTGGATTATCAGTTTCGTTTGCTTACCGGGTAGTGGAAAGAATGAATGCCGATCTGGCAAGCAAGAACTATTATGTGATTCTCGGTCGGGTGCCAACCCGCTATGTAGAGGACAAGATCTATGGTCTGGAACATGTTGAGCAGTATTTGAAGGAGGATAAAGCGGTATGAGTATGATGCAGGAAAAAATGTATATGGATGTGGATGATGTGTGTGCAATTCTTGGAGTTTCAAAAACTTATGCATATAGTCTGATGCGAGAATACAACAAAGAATTGAAGGCAAAAGGCTATATTGTAGTAGCTGGAAAAATCTCTACGAAATTCCTGGCAGAAAAGATTTATGGCATGAAAGTCGAGGATTAGCAATGGGGGTTTACAAAGAAGGAAAAAACTGGAAAGTACAGGTCTATTACAAAGACTGGCAGGGAAATCGGAAAAGAAAACAGAAAAGAGGATTCAGGACCAAGGGTGAAGCTAAGGAATGGGAAAGAGATTTCCTGCAACAGCAGAGCCAGGGTGTGGATATTGAATTTGGAAATTTTCTGGAGATTTATTACAAAGATATGGATGTCCGTCTCAGAGAAAACACTATGTACACGAAGCGATATATTATTGACCTGAAAATCAAGCCTTATTTTGAAAAGAAGATTCTCAGTGAAATTACGGTGGCAGACGTCCGTGCATGGCAGAATGAGTTGCTGACGTATAAGGATAAGAATGGAAAAGGATATTCTCCTACTTATCTGAAAACAGTGAACTGCCAGCTGACTGCAATCTTCAATTATGCAATGCGGTATTATAACCTGCAGGATAATCCCTGCAGGAAGGCAGGAGCGATTGGCAAGAGTAAAGGAGAACCGAAGGACTTCTGGATGCAGGAAGAGTTCAATGCTTTTCTGGAAACAGTAAGTGATAAGCCGGAGACAAGAATGGCGTTTCTTTTGTTGTACTGGACCGGAATGCGTATCGGTGAATTGCTTGCACTTACTTATAATGACATCAATCTTGAAGAGAAAACCATATCAATCAATAAATCTTATCAGAGACTGAAAGGAAAGGATATGATCACGCAGCCGAAAACTCCAAAGAGTATCCGTGTGATTACGATGCCGGATTTTCTTGCAGAGGAATTTAGGGAGTATTGCAGTCATTTGTATGGAATTATGAAAAAGGAAAGACTTTTTCGGTTTACCAAATCGCATATGGAACATTGTATGGCTACCGGAATCGAGCGGTCTGGTGTAAAGCGGATACGACTTCATGATCTCCGCCATTCCCATGCCAGTATGCTGGTTGATATGGGGGTGGCTCCATTGGAGATTGCAGAACGCCTTGGACATGAAAAGGTGGAAACCACGTTGAACACTTATTCACATCTGTATCCGTCTACACAGAGTAAATTAGCAGGTTTGCTAGATAAGAAACATGAGGAAGAGGAGGAATAAGCGATGGCTGGTGACAGACATGGAAAACACAACACAACGACCATTTCTTTTCGGGTGAATTCTTATGAAAAAGCAACAATTGAAGAACGAGTGAAAGTGAGCGGAATGAAAAAACAGGATTATATCGTCCGATCATGCATTTACAATCATGTATGTGTTGTTGGAAAGAAAGAAACAATTGAGATTATCCGGTCAGAAATGAAGGAAATGAGTTTGGTTTTGGAGGATGTGGCAAAAGATTTGAAGTCTGAAAAACCAGTTATTTCAGAACCGGTTCTTGATAGTATGACAGAACGGTATCTTGCATTTTTGGAAGCAGCATTATGGATGCTGAAAGGTTCAAGTTATTTATGGGAGGATAAAAAGGATGGAAGAGAAAGTAATGAAGGATTGTAAAGTGCTGGCATTGTGTTCACAAAAAGGCGGGGTTGGCAAGACAACAAGTTGCGTGAATCTGGCAGTCGGACTTGCAAAAGCAGGGAAGAAAGTGCTTGTGATTGACAATGATCCGCAGGGAAGTATGACAGCAAGTCTTGGGTATCATAACCCAGATGAATTACCAATCACACTGGCTACTATTCTGACAAAGATTGTAGAAGATGAACTATTTGAAAATACACTGGGAATTTTACATCACCAGGAAGGAATTGATTTGATTCCGGCAAACATCGAACTCTCTGGAATGGAAGTTTCACTTGTAAATATTATGAGCAGGGAACTTGTCTTAAAACAATATATAGAAAGAATGAGAGAAGAATACGACTATATATTGATTGACTGTATGCCATCACTTGGAATGCTGACGATCAATGCACTTGCCAGTGTCGATGCAGTTATTATACCTGTCCAGGCGGCTTATCTTCCTGTAAAGGGTCTAGAACAGCTGATACGGACGATAGGAAAGGTGCGAAGACAGCTTAACAAACAACTGAAAATTGGAGGTATATTGATCACAATGGTGGATAACCGAACGAACTATGCAAGAGATATATCTGATCTGATTTTTGATACATATGGAAACCAGATTAAGATTTTTCCACAGAGTATTCCATTTTCAGTACGAGCAGCTGAAATCAGTGCGGAAGGAATCAGCATATTTGAGCATGATCCAAAAGGAAAAGTAGCGGCTGCATATTGGCAGATGACACAGGAGGTGCTTTTGGATGAAAGGTAGAAGTGCATCGAAGATAAAACTGACATCTTATGATGAATTACTTGGAGGAGGAGAAGAAACGAACGATATCCAGCAGGTTTCACTTGAGCATTTACATTCTTTCGAGAACCATCCATTTCAAGTAAATGATGATGAGGCAATGGCGGAACTGGTGGAAAGTGTGAAAGAAGAGGGAATTCTTACAGCATTACTGGTACGACCGCTGGGTGATGGTGAATATGAAATCATCGCCGGTCACAGAAGGAGACATGCGGCACAACTTGCTGGTCTTAAAGAGGTTCCGGTTATTATCAGAAATATGGATCAAGATACAGCTGTCCGTGCGATGGTAGACAGCAATCTGCAGAGACCTAATATACTCCCAAGTGAAAAGGCATTTGCTTACCGTATGAAGATGGAAGCAATGAATCATCAGGGAACATCAGGCGGTATCAGTGCGAAAGACATTGGAAAGAACGCAAATGACAGTGCAAGGCAGGTGTATCGCTATATCCGGCTTACTTATCTGATGAATGACCTATTAAACGCAGTAGATCGTGATGTGATCGGATTGCAGGTAGGTGTAGAGCTTTCCTACCTTACGGTTCCAGAACAGGAGATGGTGGAGGAAGTGCATGAGAGTACCGGAAAATATCCAAGTCTGGAACAGGCAAAAAAAATAAGGCAACATCGAGAAGAAAAAACGCTGACAAAAGAGATTGTGCGGCTCCTGGTTATAGGAGAGCGTAAAAAGAAAACAACGGTAACATTAAAACAGGATGAAATTAAGAAGTATTTTCCTCCAGAGTATGATGAACAGAAGATACGGACTGTTATATGTCAGCTTTTGGAGGAATGGAGCAATCAGAATCATTGATAAGTACGAAGGGAGGGATGTGTCATGAGTATAAGAGCAACATTCCATTATTTTCAAGGAATGGAATGCGATATGTACAGTTTTTATCGTATTCCCAAACTGCTGTTTACAAGTGAATATTTTAAAAATCTCTCCTGCGAAGCAAAGGTGCTGTACGGACTGATGTTAGACCGGATGTCACTGTCCATCAAGAACCGGTGGTTTGATGAAGAGGACAGGGCATATATTTTCTTTTCGGTGGAAGAGATTATGGAAATGCTTAACTGTGGCAGGAATAAGGCTGTGAATTGTCTAAAAGAGCTGGATCAGGAAAAAGGGATTGGATTGATTGAGAAGAGGCGAATCGGACTTGGAAAAACAAATGTTATTTACGTGAAAAATTTCAGCCTGACAGAATATCCAGATGAGCCAGCAATCTTTGATTCGGAAGAAACACCGGAAAATGTAGCAGAGAGAAAAGAAAATACAGAGACAGAAATAGAAGAATATGCGAAAAAAGAGCCGGAAAAGCCCGTAAATACACAGAAGTTTGAAAAACAAACTTCAGGAAGTTTGAAAAATAAACTTCAAGAAGTTTCAAAAACAAACTTCAAGGAGTTTGAAAAACAAACTTCAAGAAGTTTAGAAAACAAACTTCAAGAAGTTTCAAAAACAAACTGTAATAATACTGAATATAATTATACTGAATTTAGTGAGAATGAATCTTATCAATATCTATCTGAACAAGAGAAAGGGAGAGATAGGATACAGGAGAGAAATGAGTATCGACAGTTAATTCATGATAATATCGAATATGAGATCCTTTGTCAGAGCTATGGAACTGGACGAGTAGAAGAGCTGGTAGAGCTGATGCTGGATGCAATATGTTCGACAAAGACATATCAACAGATCAATGGGGAAGCTGTGCCTACACAAGTGGTCAAGAGCCGTTTGCTCAAAGTCGGGTATGAACACATCCAGTATGTGTTTTTCAGTCTTGACAGGAGTACAAGCAAAGTGAAGAATATCCGGCAGTATATGCTGACGGTATTGTATAACGCTCCTGCAACAATCAATCAGTTTTATGATGCTGAAGTTCGACATGACATGTACTGGGGGAAGGATATTCCAGACAGGTAAGAACTTTGTGCCCACTGGGCACGAAGTTTAAAAAGAGATAGTCATATCTGGCAGATATGCTAAAATAACCTTGTGTCCACTGGGCACAAAGTAGGAGGAAGAATTATGTTGAGATTTATGATAAAACTGCCATTTCGAATTATTGCAGCTCCTGTTTGGCTGGTACTTGCAGCGGTGAATATTGTGCTGGTGTTCCTGGTTGGGTTATCTGCTGGATTCTGCTATCTGATAGCCGGAATCTCTGTTGTGACAGAAGTTTTGAGTATTGGGTTTGGAATCAGTACGGACTGGACAATGAAATCAGCGATTATTACGACAGTAGTGTTTGTTCTACTCCCACATATCGGTATGGGGATAGTTGCAGTAATTGAAGTTGTGAAATGTGGATTACAGGAATTTATTTTTGGATGATTGTGGAAAATATAGTGGCGCTATATGGAAAGGCAGAAATAAACAATGGAAGAATTATATAAAGTGATGGATGATTTGCTTGAGGTGGAATTTCAGATGAAAGCAGGGATGGATATTCTGAAAGAACTGGAAGAGTTTTATATGCTGGAAAAAGAAACCGAAAAATCGGATGCTAGAAAAGTAGCTGTGCTGATGAAAGGATATCTGCAGTCGATGAAGTCAAATATTCGAGAAATCATTCGTTATATTGATGACACGACACTTGAAAAATCAAATGATAAAAAGAAAGATAAACAGGAATCTGCGAGCACCATATCCGAGGAAGTGCAGGAATTTGTGAATCTGACAATTACAGAGCATATGGGGAAAGCATATTCAGAATGGAAGTTAAAGCAGGATAAAGAGCCAGTAAGTGAGATTGATAAGAAATACCAGAAATTACTGGAAACGTTATCCCAAGAACAGGAAGAAGTGATTACGGAATACTGTAATGCAATTTTTAGCAGTGGAGCAGAAACAGAAGAATTTTTCTATCGACTGGGATTAAAAGATGGACTGAATCTGAAAAATACGGTAAAATCTGTATTAGAAATGATATCATGAAATCGGAAGTTGGAGGATACACGCATGAAAATTGTAATCATTAATGGAAGTGCCAGAAAAGGAAACACGCTGACAGCAATCAATGCATTTATAAAAGGAGCATCAGAAAAGAATGAAATTGAAATCATTGAACCTGACAAACTCAACATTGCACCATGCAAGGGATGTGGTGTCTGTCAATGCTCTAAGGGATGCGTCGATAAGGATGATACAAATCCTACAATTGATAAAATTGCTGCCGCAGATATGATTCTTTTTGCTACACCAGTTTATTGGTGGGGAATGTCAGCACAATTGAAACTTATCATTGATAAGTGCTACTGCCGTGGATTGCAGTTAAAAAATAAAAAAGTTGGCACGATTGTTGTAGGCGGTTCTCCCGTAGACAGTATCCAGTATGAGCTGATTGATAAGCAGTTTGACTGTATGGCAAAATATCTTTCATGGGATATGCTTTTCAAAAAATCATATTATGCAACAGCCAGAGATGAACTTGAAAAAAACAAGGATTCCATGAACGAACTTGAGGGGATCGGAAAAAATTTATAAAGCACGTTCCAAATTCCTGTTTGCATATTTCATCAAACGGTACATATTAAAATTAACACAAAGGGAGATGTTAGAATGAAAGCTCATGAATATTGGTCTGTCGGAGCATTGATAACGATGCTAGGAACTTTTTATAGCGGATATAAAGGTTCAAAATCAAGCCATAAATATTTTGCGGCAAGTTCTTTGCTTTGTATGATTATGGCTATTTACACAGGTCATAAGATGATATCTAAAAACAAGAAAACAAAGAAAGAACCAATATCATTAGGAAATGAAGAATAATACAATCAACCTTGTGCCCAGTGGGCACGAAGTTGGCATAGTCACTATGGTGTCAGGAGAAATCCTGGCATCTTTTTTTTATATCTTTTTACACTTCAAAAAATAATTTCAAAAAATTTCTAAAATCATGTCCGATTTTGTCGCTCCCAATACAGAGTATATGGAAGGCAAATTGAAAATCCTCTGATTTCCAAAAATCACAAACGTAAAAGAGGTTCAGACAGTTCTTCCGATTGCACCTTGACAATTGAAGGAGCTGATACATCTTGAGGAACATGCTTACCGGAGATAATCCGGCTCGTGCAGGCGAAGACTCCTACGGGAAGAGCGAAGCAATAATGATACCACCGAAGGGTACAGGACCTCTGCTGAAACAGAGACTGTGACTGTATTTTTACAGCCGGGTTATCTGGAATGATAACGATCAGATGTATATGTACAGACAAAGCCCAAATGTGAATACTTAGATTTTCTTATTTATATTACAGGAGAAATCCTGTAGCAAGTGGGGAATGGTTCGAATCCATTCCTCATTTTTTCGTGCAGAAAATGCACAGATTATTATCCTGTTTGAAATACCAGGGAAGGGTGTTGCAGGAAGAAAGGGAGGACAAAAAGAATGAATACGATTGTTTTAATGGGTAGACTTGCCAGAGATCCAGAAACTAAGCTGACATCTACGCAAAAGGGACAAACCAAAGTATCTAGGTTTCCACTGGTAGTAAAAAGAAATCGCACAAGCAAAGCATTTGTAGTGATGATCACAGCTTATGGAAATAATGCAGAATTTGTGGAGAAATATCTTGAAAAAGGAATTAAGATTGCTCTTTCCGGAGAGTTGGTAATCTCTCAGATCAAAGATGAACAGACTGGAACTGCATCCTATTATACCGAAGTCATTATGGATAATGTAGAGTTTGCAGAAGCCAAAACAAAAAAAGAAGAATCTGACGGATTTCAACCAGCAGAGAAGAGGAAGATTCCATTCGATATACCAGAAGAACTTGAACAAGAAATGCCATTTCGATAGGAGGACAAGATTTATGAGAAAATACTTTTTAGAATTATTTGCAATAGGATTGGTTGATTCAGAAGGAAGAATCAATACAGAACATATGACAAGTGATGCGCTTATGACTGCCATGAAAACAATGGAAGAGCTGACGCAAATGAAAATGGATCGTTTGGTTTTGGAAACAACAATGGAGATGATCTTATGTATGTTTGAGTCATGTGACACAGAGGAATTTACAGAAATATTAGGCAAGCTGCTTGGCGGAAAGCAGACTTCTAAAGTGACAGCTCATTTGGAAGCACTGGAGGAATTGTTGACAGAAGAGGAATATAGTAGTTTCCTTGCAGAATATCTTGGTTATTTAACCGTGAATGTAGCAGAGTTTATTAGGAGCACAATCATTGAAAATGGTTTGATGTTACTTGCCGGTTCAGGAGGAGAAGAGGATGGAGAAGAGGATGGAGAAGACGGATTATAAAATCACAGAGTTTCACAATTCGGAGTTTGGTTCCATCCGTATGATTGAAGATGGAGGCAGACTTTTATTTTCTGGAATTGATGTAGCATTTGCTTTGGGATATGCAAAACCAAGAAATGCGATAAATGTTCATTGCAAGGGGGCCCTGAAACGGGGCGTCCTTACATCAGGTGGGGTACAGCCAATGATTTTTATTCCAGAGGGAGATGTATATCGGCTGATTACAAAAAGTCGTTTAAAGTCAGCACAGAATTTTGAGAAGTGGGTATTTGATGAGGTACTTCCGGCTATTAGGAAAACAGGCGGATATTTAGAGACCGATCTTTTAGACAGGGTAAAAGATAACCCGGAACTTCTTTTGGAATTTGCCGAGAGACTTTTGGCAGAAAACAATCGAAATCGAGAATTGCAAAATCGTGTAAAGGATATGCAGCCAAAAGCAGATTATTATGATCATTTCATGATTACAGGAGAATGCACCAATATTCGAACGACGGCAAAAGAGATTGAATTTCCAGAAAGAAAATTTGTGAAACTTCTTTTAAATAGAGGATTTCTATATAGGAGTCCATCCGGCACGCTGTTACCCTATGCGGTGGAGAAGAACAATGATCTGTTTATTGTAAAAGACTATTTTAACAATGGACATCTTGGTTCACAGACATTGGTTACACCAAAAGGAAAAGAATTTTTTAAAGCGTTGTGTGCGGAGGAAGAGTAAAGAATGATGGAGGTGGTTGCCATGATTACAGATCTGGACAGCAGTTAAATCGCTGAAAGGAGGGAAAATCATGCAGGAAGAGGTAACTCAGAAAACGGTCACGTTCTGCATTCGGACTACCAAAGTAACAGCAGATTTATTGAAAAAGGTTCTTGCTGCTTATCTGCGTCATCAGAAGCAGAAATCGGTAGAGAAGAAAGCGAAGAAGAATCAGCCGAAACAGGGAAAGGTCACGGTAAAAGAGCTGGCAAAACAAAATGCCGGGATGGTCAATATCGAGATCACAAATAAGAATATCAAGTCCTTTGAACGTTATGCCAGAAAATACGGGATCAATTATGCTTTGAAAAAAGATAAGAGTAAAGATCCACCGATGTATCTGGTGTTTTTTAAAGGACGTGATCAGGATGCCCTCAATGCTGCTTTCCGTGAGTTTTCCCAGAAACAGATTCAAAAAGCGAATAAGCCTTCTATTCACAAGCGTCTTGCAACTTACAGAGCAATGATGCCAAAGAAATCGAAGGACAAAGTAAAGAACCGGCATCAGGAGCAGAGCCGATGAAAAAGCAAATCGGTAAAAATCTGATGCAAAAATGGAAGAATAAGATCAGGGTCAGGCTGTCCGCCCTGGATAAAAAGAAACTGGTTCTTACCAATATCCCATATATCTTAACTGCTTTTTATACAAATCGGGCATCATTTCTTTACAGAAACAGTCTGGGAGAAGATATTGGGAACAAGCTATTATATGCGATGGAACATGCAGACAGGATTCTTACTGGATTGCAGCCAAGTTTTAACTGGCGTGATATGCTGACAGGAATTGTAGCAGCTGTCATTCTGAAATTACTGGTATGGCAGAAACAGTCAGATGCAAAGAAACTCCGGAAAGGAATCGAGTATGGTTCAGCCAGATGGGGAAACGCTGAGGATATTAAACCTTATATGTCGGAAGATCCCTGGATGAATATTCCATTAACAGCAACAGAAGCATTGACTATGGAAAGTAGACCTAAACAGCCAAAGTATGCAAGAAATAAAAATATAGTGGTCATTGGCGGCAGTGGTTCCGGAAAAACTCGATTTTTCGTTAAGCCGTCAGTCATGCAGATGAACTGTTCCATGGTCATTACAGATCCGAAAGGTACTTTGATTGAAGAGTGCGGGAAGATGTTAGCAAAGGGACCACCTAAGAAAGATAAGAATGGAAATATCATGAAAGATAAATCTGGAAAAGTGGTACATGAGCCATATGTGATTAAGGTTCTGAATACCATCAATTTTTCCAAGTCCCTTCATTACAATCCATTTGCTTATATACGGTCTGAAAAAGATATCCTGAAGCTGGTTACAACAATCATTGTTAATACCAAAGGCGAAGGGGAAAAAGCTTCCGAAGATTTTTGGGTGAAAGCAGAGAGATTGCTGTACACCGCACTGATTGCTTTTATCTGGTATGAAGGGGATGAAGAGGAAAAGAATTTGAATACTCTTCTGGATCTTTTGAATGAAAGCGAAACCCGTGAAGAGGATGAAACTTACCAGAATCCAGTGGATATGATGTTCCAGGAACTGGAAGAAAGAGATCCGCAGCACTTTGCGGTCAGACAGTATAAAAAATACAAAATGGCGGCTGGAAAGACAGCGAAAAGTATTTTGATATCGTGTGGGGCCAGACTTGCCCCATTTGACATCGCAGAGCTTCGAGAAATCATGTCTTATGATGAAATGGAATTGGATAAGATCGGGGATAGGAAAACAGCCTTGTTTCTGATTATGTCCGATACAGATACAACCTTCAACTTTGTGATTGCGATGCTGCAGTCACAGCTTTTCAATCTGCTTTGTGATAAGGCAGACGATGTATATGGTGGAAGACTTCCGGTGCATGTGCGTGTCATCGCTGATGAGTTTGCCAACATCGGGCAAATTCCTCAGTTTGACAAGCTGATTGCAACTATCCGAAGCAGGGAAATCTCTGCTTCTATTATTTTGCAGTCACAGAGTCAGCTAAAGGCAATGTACAAGGATAGTGCAGATACCATTCTGGGTAACTGTGATACTACACTATTTCTTGGTGGAAAAGAGAAAACTACCTTAAAGGAAATGAGTGAACTTCTGGGTAAGGAAACCATTGATCTGTATAACACTTCGGAAACGAGGAGCAATCAGAAGTCCTTTGGATTGAATTACCAGAAAACAGGCAAACAGCTGATGACAGAAGATGAGATTGCAGTCATGGATGGAGGAAAATGTATCCTGCAGATTCGTGGTGCCAGACCATTTTTCTCAGACAAATATGATATCACGAAACACAAAAATTATCGGTTTCTTGCAGATGAAAATGAGAAAAACCGATACAAAGTAGAAAAAGAGTTAAATCCGCAGTACACACCGAAACCCGAAGAAGAGGTGGAGGTAATTCAGGTGGAGCTGTCGGAGTAACCTTGGGAATGAACGAAAAATAATGAGGAAAGGAATAACTGACATTAGGTGCGCCGGCTTTTTAGTCGGTGTTTTTTCATTCCCGTAAACACCTGAAAGAAGTCAGTTTTGGTGAATGTATATGGCATTTTTTAGCAGTGCAATTACAACTTTAAAAACTCTTGTAGTCGCAATCGGCGCAGGTCTTGGCGTGTGGGGTGTCGTAAACCTTCTGGAAGGATATGGAAATGACAATCGTGCGACACGTTCGTAAGTGAAAAGCTTACGCACAAAGTCGAAGGGCAATTGTAGCCCGAAACTTTGGAGAACTGATATTCCGATGGGTGAAATGAGGGGGTAACGTCCCGAAGCGCCACCCTAATACTCCGAATGGCGGGGAGCATGCAACGGCTCTCTCCAAAAGTTTATAGAGCTCGGTGAAGTCGGCAGAGAGCAACCGTAAGACTGGTTTTCAGACCAGACACGAAAGCTGTCCAGAGGTGGATGGTGTTGCCTATATGCCGGGGGTCGGATATCCATGGTGAGAATGTATGAAAATACTGACGAAATTCTGAATGTACGAGTCTAAACGTTGATGCTGTCGAAAGGCAGTACACCTTTCATGGTGGTATCTGTGGGCGAGTAAAATTGGTTGTTATGAAAGTCCATGCATCGTTACAGGCGGTGCGGTTATGCATGACCAGATACAGGCTTAGAGGAAGAACCTAAAGATATCCAATGATAGGAATATCGGAACGTGGAAAGCTGGGAACACGGAGGCGGTTGCAAGCCAGTGATGTGGTGGATGGGAATACCTTCGCGAGAGGGCAATAACCATTCTTTATTCCAGTGAGAGTAGTGGCACAGTACCTGTGAAGCCGTGAATAAGTAAGTGGTGGAGGGATAGCCACAAGTCGAATTCAGCAAAGAAAATGAAAACACAACAAACACAGCTTCGAGTATGACAAAGAAAATCCAAACCGAAGGGAGAGGATGCCTGTGTTGACTTCGGGGCAGCAAGAAAGGAAAAGTAAACAGAGAAAAATCCGCAACTCAGAGTATTACGACATGGAAGGTACTTTTGACAGGCTGTATGCAGAAAGTAAGAAAGATGAAACATTCAACCATCTGATGGAAATCATCGAGAGTGAAGAAAATATCAAGCTTGCATACAGAACGATAAAGAAGAATACAGGAAGTGATACTTCGGGAGTGGATAAAAGGACGATAGCCGACCTTGCAAAGCTAAGTGAGGAAGAATACGTCCGTCTCATACGGAAACAATTCAGTAATTATCATCCACGACCCGTAAGGCGAGTGGAGATACCAAAGCCCAATGGAAAGACCAGACCTCTGGGAATTCCAACTATCGTAGATCGGATCGTACAGCAATGTATTTTGCAGGTCATGGAGCCGATATGTGAAGCAAAATTCAGTGAGAACTCCAACGGGTTCCGCCCGAACCGTTCCGCTGAGACTGCTATTGCGCAATGCATGAGGCTGATACAGGTACAGCATCTGTACCATGTGGTTGACCTCGATATTAAAGGCTTCTTTGATAATATCAGCCATACAAAGCTGATTCGTCAGATATGGGCATTGGGAATCCGGGAAAAAAAGCTGTTATGCATTATAAAAGAGATGCTGAAAGCACCTGTTGTTCTGCCAAATGGGGAGAAAACATATCCCACACGGGGTACCCCGCAAGGCGGTATTTTGTCGCCATTGCTTGCAAACATCGTATTGAATGAACTGGATTGGTGGATTGCTTCCCAGTGGGAGCAGATGCCAACAAAGACAAAATTCAAAACAAGGAGCAATGCGCAGGGAACAGAGATTAAGAGCCACGCCTACAGGGCTCTGCGTCGGAGCAGATTAAAAGAGATGCATGCAGTTCGGTACGCAGATGATTTTAAAATTTTCTGCGCAACACATGAGGATGCTGTCAGAGCATACAAGGCAACAGAGTTATGGCTAAAGGACAGGCTGGGGCTGGAAATCAGCCCTGACAAATCCAAAGTAGTTAATCTCAAAAGACAGTATTCTGATTTTCTCGGGTTCAAACTGAAAGTCCGTAAAAAGGGTAAGAAATATGTAGTTCGGTCTCATATGAGCGATAAAGCATACAAAAAGGCTCATGAAAAAGTCTCGGAAGAAGTAAAGAAACTGGCTCATTCGTCAGATGATAATGCTCAGTTCATGCAGCTTCAGAAATACAACTCTGTAGTTGCCGGACTTCATGAATACTATTGTATTTCTACAGAAGTATCTCATGACTTCAGCAGACTTGCCTTCAGTATCAACAAACAGCTCAGAAACAGACTGAACGGCGACTTATCCAAAAAGGGACAGCTCAGAAATGGGTTCATTAAAGAAAAGTATGGAGCAAGCAGACAGATGAGGTTCCTTCATGGACGTCCGGTGGTTCCACTGGGATATGTCCAGTCAAAGAATGCCCAGCATAAAAGGAAATCCATCAATAAATATACGGTCAAAGGTCGGGAACAGATTCATAAGAATCTTGCAATCGACACAGCGACAATGTTATGGCTGATGAGAAATCCTGTAAAGGGCAGAACCATTGAATATGCGGATAACCGTATTTCTTTGTATGCGGCACAGTATGGTAAATGTGCAGTGACAGGAATTCCGATGGATTCCCACGATATTCACTGCCACCATAAAGTGCCGGTTAGCAATGGCGGTTCGGATGAATACGCAAATCTTATTCTTGTCAGCAAAGCGGTTCATATCCTTATCCATGCTTCTTCAGAACCTACGATTGAGAAGTACCTGAAATCCTTAAATCTTGACAATAAACAAATAGAAAAGCTTAACAAACTTCGTACTATGGCAGAAATGCCACCTATTATTCTTTGAATTTAATGCTGTAACGAAGTGTGTAAGTTGTGTTTAAAAGCCCTGGACGGCTGAATTCGATGGAGCGCCGTGTGCGGTGAAAGTCGCATGCACGGTGTGGAGCGGGGGAAAATCCGGAGATAACTTCAAAGGATTACCTATCGCTATCCGGCGCTAAGAGCCAGGGCATCAAACAGTTCATGGCTAATTAAAGGGAACAAAAAGAAAGGAAAAGCCAATCCAGACGGTATCAGCGGCAGGCTACAAGAATAAATTGTGATTTCACAAGATTGGTGCTATAATAAGAGAAAAGTTCCTGCCGGGGCAGCCGCTCCGGTGGTATGGATAGAAAGGCAGGAAAACAATATGCACATCAGCTATAAACCACTCTGGCACACACTGTTAGAGCGTGATATGAGAAAAGAGGATTTAAGGCTTGCCGCTGGTATGACAACAAATATGATTGCCAACATGAGCAAAGAGGGAAAGCACATCAGCATGGATACATTAGCCCGTATCTGCGAAACGCTGAATTGTGAGATTACCGATGTGATTGAGTTAGTACCAGACGAGCCTGCTTCCACAGGAGGTAAGGAACATGAGCGAATTGAAACCAAGAATAAAAGAAAACGGAATTGATTATATCCTTGTTGGAGATTACTACATCCCGGACTTGAAGTTGCCGGAGGAACACCGCCCCATCGGAAAGTACGGACGGATGCACCGGGAATATTTAAGAGAAGTCTGCCCAGCCAGATTACACACATTGACCCTGACCGGGGAATTGTGGACATATCTTGCAGACCTGAACGAACAGGCACAGAAACGGTTAGACACCATCATGGAGCAGATGAAAGCTGCCGAGGGCGTGACCGAGGAATTGAAGCGTACCCGTCAAATGGAATGGGTGCAGCGTTGCAATAACATTCACAACCGGGCAGAAGAAATTGTTTTACATGAGATGATTTATTCATAACGGTATGGTAGAATGATTATTACAAATTAGAAGTTGTAAAGGAGACTTTGTATGGGTAGAAAAGAAATAACAACAAAAGAAGATTTAATGAAAGTAATAGAATTATTCGAAAATACTGGAATTACATACTGGTTGGATGGCGGATGGGGTGTAGATATTTTAGCTGGTAAACAAACAAGAATTCATAGAGATATAGATATAAATTTTGATGCTCAACATACGGAAAAATTGTTAAATGTGCTTTTGAATCTGGGCTATAAAATTGATACAGACTGGAAACCGGTTAGAATAGAGTTATATAGTGATGAACTTGGTTACTTAGACATTCACCCGTTCGTTTTAAGTGAGGACGGAACTTCAAAACAAGCTGATTTAGAGGGTGGCTGGTATGAGTTTGAAAAAGATTACTTTGGTAGTGCTTTTTTTGAAGGAAAAACAATTCCTTGTATATCCTTAAAAGGCCAAAGAGTTTTCCATTCAGGTTATGAATTAAGAGATAAAGATAAGCATGATATTTCAATTCTTGAAAGTTTATCAAAATAACATTGCTGTAATTTCTAAGATAAATTCCACTTTATCGCTTTGAAATTTTAACTGAATAAGTATAGCACCAACCGCTGCTACATGGAAGCAAACACAACCATGCAACAGCGGTTTTTCTTTACCGTTTTTTCCTTTGACTGATAGGAGTTCCTGTTTTCTTTGATTTTTGTAGAATCCGAATGAGCCAGCGAAATTCTTCGTCTGACAGATTTTTATAGTTGATGCCGAGCTGCTTGCAGTAAAGGACAACCAGCTTTTCATCCCGACTGCCCTTGAAATTTTCAACCGCTTCCAAATTTTCTTTCAATTCATCGGCAACGGTGGTCTGGGGCGCACTCTCGCTGTCCTTTTTGTGGGCTTCCCGAATATCCCGGATAATGAGATTGAGGTCATCAAGAACCATGTGGCTGAAATATTCATCATCGCTGATATGGGCGGCTTGCAGCACTTTCAAATGCGGGTCGTCTTCGCCGGGGCGATACCGTTCAATGATTTCATGCCGGACAGTATCGACAAGGGCGTTGAGGTTTTGAATCTGCATGGTGGCAATCCCATCTACATAAATCTCAATGTCCGCAAGAAACTTGATAAAGTCCTTATGAGTGGCAAGCTCACAGAGCAGACGGTTGTTAATCCGACCGCCTTTCAGAAGTGCCACCATCTCATCATTCAAATGCAGCTCTGTTAGTGGCGTGTTGATCTGCTCCCGGTTCTCTGTCCGGCACAGCAGATAATCAACGGAAACCCCATAGAAGTCTGCCAGCGTGATAAGGTTGCCATGATTGATTTCCTTATAATCCTCTTTTTCATAACTGCCAAGAGCTGATTTGGAAATGCCCGTCAGCTCTGATAATTCTTCCAGATTTAAGCCTTTGTCCTTGCGGAGTTCCCAAAGGCGTTCCTGTATGCTTGTCGCTCCTTTCATGGGCGCACGCTCCTTTCCGGCGGTTTCATTACTGCCGCTTAACTGGATTATATCATACTTTCCGCAATCGTGGAAATTTCTGATTTTTACCCTTAATTCCTACTTTGTGGACATACGGCACAGGGCACAAAAATGTTCTATGATACAGGTAGTTCATCGATGGATTATTCCAATCGAATGACCAGCCTGTGTGGGATATGCTTCCCCGGCGATGTAGCGCCATGACTTTTGGCAGGGATATGGAGGAACCCTGACCGAAACGAGCGTACCAAAGGGAGCAATACGCCGCTGTGAGATTCAGGGGAGGAACGACACCGGGGAGAACTGGCGAACTGATACCGAAATGATACCGAAACACGACAATCTGATAGGGGGATAGTCTACCCTATTGCTGATACTTCTGGAGATTTTAGACGGCTCTATGACCGTAATTTTGCCGAAAATCGCCCCGAAACTATACACTAAAACGGGAGGAAACGCAATATGCCGAGAATGAGCAAAAAGAGGAAGCATGAGCTTTCTTTTTACCTCAATGACCGGGGGCGTGTCACTTACAACGAATTATGCCGGAAATGCAAGCATGGGTGCAAGCAGAGCTTCCGGGCGGTTGTGGTTGACTGCCCCCGTTATTTATCCAAAAGAGCAAAGAAAAAGGAGGAACACACCGAATGAATTTTGAATTTATGACGATAGGCACACCGTTGCCGCCCTGTATGCCCTTTCCCAGAGCGTTGACAGGATTTCCAGTCAGCAGCACCGCAAAGGTCATGTACTGCCGGATGTTGGACGCTATGCTATCCAACGGACAGGAGGACGAGAACGGAATCCTGTTTATCTGCTTCCCTGTCACAGCCATTGCCGCAGTCCTGTCCCGCAGCCCCATGACGGTCAAGCGTTCTCTGAATGAACTGGAAACCGCCGGACTGATCATGCGAGTGCGTCAGGGCGTTGGAGAACCAAACAGGATTTATGTGCTGATACCGGGAAAGGAGGACGCTGCCCTTGCCTGATACCTCAAAGCTGGAAAAGCTCAACCGAGAGTTGGAAAAGAGTGAAAAGAAACTGCGGAAAGCCATCAATGATGAAAAGGCATTGCAGCACCAGCTAAAGCAGCTTACCCGAAAAGAACGGACACACCGGCTCTGTACTCGTGGCGGTATGCTGGAAAGTTTTCTGCAAGAGCCGGAACGCCTGACAGATGATGATGTCATGCTGTTGTTGACACTCATTTTTCACAGGCAGGACACGCAGGAACTATTGAAGAAACTGCTGGAACGTGAGAAGCCGGAAACCCCTTAGTTTACTAAGGGCGCAATTATACACCACCCAAAGGTTGGTGCATTGCGTTCTCCGAAGGCTCCTTGCCGGAGGGCTGTGATTTTTCGCAGTCATGGTCTGCTCCAAATCATACAGGGGACGCTACGCTTCCCCTGCGCTGGCTACCGCCAGCTACCCTTTTGTGGACTTGTCATCTGGGGACACCTTGCGTTGCAAGCTGTTCCCAGCCGACAAGTTTCATAAAATATGCTATCTTTTCGATAGGCAATAAAGTATAATAAAGTCAGCAATAAATCGGAATTTTACGGTCAGTAAGGAATGCGTAAAGTTATATGATTGTATTATAAGCGATTTGTTAAATTTTTATAACCACTTGTATTTGCCTGCGATTTATGGTATAATATTTTGAAATTTAGAAAGAGGTGGGAAGATGATTAACTTTTCTTGCAAATAAAATCAAAATATGCGGTAGTGCTATACTTTGGCATTATTGTGTCTATTGCAAGAAAGTTATATGTCTATCTTACTCAATATAGTGCTGTTGCCACTTTTGCTTAGTGGTGTTATTTTATGCTATGACGAGCTGCAAGGATAAACTTTCTTGTGGCTCTTATTTTGTTTTGGAGGTGCTTTATGAATAGTGCAGAACAGATAGTTACACATGATTCACTCCGTATAGTGTCGGTTCCTTTTGGTGAAATCTATACGTAGTAAACATTCACCGAACCGACTTTGTATCGTATGACATGCAAAGGAGGATAATATTTATGTCAATGATTAAAATTGAAAACCTTACGTTTTCATATCCGACAAGTTATGATAATGTTTTTGAAAATGTCAGTTTCCAGGTTGATACCGATTGGAAGCTTGGTTTTGTGGGCAGAAACGGACGAGGTAAAACAACCTTTCTGAATCTTCTGCTTGGGAAATATGAGTATAGTGGAAAAATCCTATCATCCGTACAGTTTGATTATTTTCCTTATCCCGTTTCAGATAAGAATCGTATTACAGAGGATATATTGCAGGAGATTTGCCCACTTGCGGAAGAATGGGAACTTATGCGAGAACTTTCTTATCTTGATGTTGATGTCGATGTGCTTTGGCGACCTTTTGAAACACTTTCCAACGGAGAGCAGACAAAGGTTTTGATTGCCGCTCTTTTTCTTAATGAAGGGCATTTCCTACTGATTGATGAACCTACCAACCATTTGGATGCCAAAGCGAGAAAAAGTGTGGCGGCATATCTGAAAAAGAAAAAGGGATTCATCTTAGTTTCTCACGATCGTCGCTTTCTTGACGATTGTGTTGACTATATTCTATCGATTAACCGAGCGAATATCGAAGTGCAAAGAGGAAACTTTTCATCATGGATGTCAAATTTTGAGCGACAGCAAGAATTTGAACTGGCTCAGAACGAACGTTTGCAAAAGGACATCAGACGATTACAGCAGTCGGCAAAACGCGCTGCAGTATGGTCTGAACGTGTAGAAGCTTCCAAAATTGGGGCAGCAGATAAAGGTTATGTCGGTCATAAAGCCGCCAAAATGATGAAGCGTTCAAAATCTATAGAAGCGAGACAACAACAGACAATCGAACAAAAATCAGCATTGCTGAAAAATATGGAAACCGCAGAAGCCCTCAAGATACAACCGCTTAATTACCATACAGATTTGCTTGCATCATTATCGAATGTAGTAGTTTATTATGATGGCATTTCAGTTTGTGAACCCGTTTCGTTTGAAATAAGACAGGGAGAACGCATTGTGCTTGATGGAAAGAACGGCAGTGGCAAAAGTAGCCTGTTAAAGTTGGTAGTCGGGCAGTCCATAGATTATACGGGTACAGTAACACTTGGCTCTGGGCTTGTAATTTCTTATGTGCCACAGGATACATCGTATTTATGTGGAACCCTTTCCGAGTTTGCAGAAGAAAACAACCTTGATGAAAGTTTGTTCAAGGCAATTCTTAGGAAAATGGACTTTGAGCGTGTACAGTTTGAAAAGGATATTAAAGACTTTTCTGGCGGGCAAAAGAAGAAAGTCCTAATTGCGAAAAGCCTTTGTGAAAAGGCACACTTGTATGTATGGGATGAACCGCTCAACTTTATTGATGTGTACTCACGTATGCAGATTGAACAACTCATAACGGAGTTTGCCCCGACCATGCTCCTGGTAGAACATGACAGTGTTTTTCGAGATACTGTGGCAAGTAAAATTGTGAATATCTAAATTGGTTCTTCCGCAATTTTACGTTTTTCGCTTTAATAAAAATGGAGAATGCTGATTTACACTGGCATTCCAGTATTGAAAAATTACAAAATACGGATAATTGCGTAAGAACCTCTAAATTAAAATAATTGTATGGGTTAATTCCAGCTTTACAGAGACTCAAATTCCAGTTTGTAGAATTAAGAAAATCGTAATTTGTGGAGGTAAAATATAGATGAATCAAGGTAGAATTATTGTAATCACAGGTGCGCCGGGGACAGGAAAAACTACAACGGCATCTGCTGTTGCAAAAGAATCAGATTTGGAAAAGTCTGTGCATATGCACACAGATGACTTTTATCATTATTTGAGTAAAGGGGCAATACCACCGCATTTGCCAGAATCAAATGAGCAAAATTTGATTGTCATTGAAGCGTTTTTAGAAGCTGCGAAGCGATATGCTCGTGGTGGATATGATGTAATTGTTGACGGTATTATCGGACCGTGGTTTTTAAAGCCGTGGCAAAGTCTTGTTCGGGAACATTATGAGGTGCATTATATTATTTTAAGGGCAAGTAAGGAAGAAACCTTGAAGCGAGCTGTTGAACGCTCAAAGTTAGACCGAAAGACAAATATCGAATTGGTAGAAACCATGTGGGAGCAATTTTGCAATCTGGGAATATATGAATCGAATGTTATAGATACGACCACTTATTCCATTCAAGAAACTGTTTCCGCAGTACAAGAAAAAATCGCAAGTAGGGCAGCGTTGTTGTCTTAGATTGTTTTGGTGCAATTCCAGTTTGTTAGCTTTACATCGGGTCAACTTGTCCCGAACTTTTACAACTAAATACCCGCCGCTCACACAGTGGCACACCGAGCAGGAAATCTGAAAAAGGTCTCCTGCTTTTTTTCTGCCCAAAATGAGGTGGTAAAACGCCACCCCATCCACCAATTAGCGAAAGGAGGGACACGAAATGCCTTGTCCACACAACGAAATCACGATTGTTCAGCGCAGCCAGCGGCAGTCTGCGGTTGCCGCCGCTGCTTACCAAAGCGGCGAAAAGCTGTTCTGTGAATACGACCAGCAAGTAAAGCACTACCCGGAAAAGCGTGGTATCGTCCACAATGAAATCCTGCTCCCGGCAAATGCTCCACAGGAATATGCAGACCGCAATACTTTATGGAATGCCGCCGAAGCGGTGGAAAAGCAATGGAACTCCCAGCTTGCAAGGCGGTGGGTGCTTACCATTCCCAGAGAGATACCGCCCGACCAGTACGCTGTCCTTGTACGGGAGTTTTGTGAACAGCAGTTTGTTTCCAAAGGCATGATTGCTGATTTTGCCATCCATGACCCCCATCCGCCGGGACACAATCCCCACGCCCATGTCCTGCTGACCATGCGGGCAATGGATGAACATGGAAAATGGCTTCCCAAGAGCCGCAAGGTTTATGACCTTGACGAGAATGGGGAACGGATAAAGCTGCCGTCCGGCAGGTGGAAAAGCCACAAGGAGGATACGGTGGACTGGAACGACCAGAAGTATTGTGAAATCTGGCGGCATGAATGGGAGGTTATCCAGAACCGCTATCTGGACGCCAATGACCGCCCGGAGCGTGTGGACTTGCGTTCCTATGCCAGACAGGGGCTTGATATAGTCCCCACTGTCCATGAGGGGACTGCTGTCCGGCAGATGGAAAAGCGAGGTATCCAGACGAATATCGGCAACCTGAACCGGGAAATCAGAGCCGCCAACCGCCTGATGAAGTCCATCCGGCAGCTTATCCAAAACCTCAAAGGCTGGATTACCGAGCTGGGAGAAAAACGGAAGGAGCTGCTTGCACAAAAGGCGGCGGAGGAAGCGACACTTCTTCCCAATCTGCTGATGAAGTATATGGAGATACGAAAGGAAGAACGGAAGGACTGGACAAGGGCTGGACAGAACCGGGGAACTTCACAGGACTTAAAGGCAGTCAGCGAAGCCCTGTCCTATCTCCGGCAAAAGGGGCTTTCCACTGTGGAGGACTTAGAAGCGTTTCTGGAATCTTCCGGGAAATCAGCCGCAGATTACCGCAATCAGATGAAGCCAAAGGAAGCCCGGAGCAAAGTGATTGACGGGATTCTTGCCAGCCGGACAGACTGCAAGGAATGTAAGGCTGTCTATGAGAAGTACCAGAAGATATTTTTTAAGAAAATAAAGGGGAAATTCAAACAGGAACACCCGGAGGTTGCCCGGTATGAGAAAGCCGCTGACTACCTTGCCAAGCACCCGGACGATAAGGATAAAACGAAAAATGAGTTGCAACAGGAGCAGGAAACGCTTCTCAGCGAAATCGCAGAGCTGAAAGTACCACTGACCGAGGTACAGGAGGATTTGAAGAAGCTGCGGGACATCCGCTACTGGGTACGGAAAGCCACACCCGGCACAGAGGAAAGCAAAGAGCCGCCCAAGAAGCAGCCCATCAAAGAAGTCTTGCAGGATAAGACTGACGAGAAAAAAGCACAAAGAACCGCCCCGGCACAGGAGAAACACAGACAACAGGATATGGAACTTTAACAGGCACTTGCCATTTTCAATTAGAGAATGTCAGGTGCTTTTCTTATTTTCAAGGAGGGATAGATTTGAATGTATTCGAAGCTGTGAAGCAGTCCGTCACAACAAGACAGGCTGCGGAGTATTATGGAATCCATGTAGGTCGGAACGGGATGGCTTGCTGCCCGTTCCATAACGATAAAACCCCAAGCATGAAGCTGGATCGGCGTTACCATTGCTTCGGCTGCGGTGCGGATGGGGATGTGATTGATTTTGCCGCCGCCCTGTATGGGCTGGGAAAGAAAGAAGCCGCCGTACAGCTGGCACAGGACTTCGGGCTTTCCTATGAGGACTGGAAACCGCCGGGAAAGGTAAAAAAGCCCAAGACCCGGCAGAAATCCCCGGAGGAACAGTTTCAGGAAGCAAAGAATCGCTGCTTCCGTATTCTTGCCGATTATCTCCATCTGCTGATGGCATGGAGAACGGACTACGCCCCGCACTCCCCGGAGGAAGCCTTTCATCCCCGGTTTGTGGAAGCCTTACAGAAGCAAGCCCAAGTGGAATATCTGCTGGATGTGCTGCTGTTCGGGGAAACAGAGGAAAAAGCGGATTTGATTACGGACTACGGAAAGGATGTGATACAGCTTGAACAGCGAATGGCAGAACTTGCAGCCGCAGACGCAGCAAGAACTAAAAAACACTATGAACGCCATGCAGCCGCCCCAGAGCGTTGAGGAAATCAAGGCGGGGCTGGAAACCACCGAGAAAGGCGGTGTCCGTCAGAGCATACGGAACTGCCTGACCGTATTCCAACGTGACCCTCTGCTTTCAGGGGCTATCGCATACAACATCCTGACTGACCGCAAGGACATCATAAAGCCCATCGGTTTTCACAGAGAAAGCACCGCCCTGAACGATACGGACATGAAGTATCTGCTTCTTTATCTGGAAGAAACCTACGGGCTTACCAATGAGAAAAAGATTGATAACGCCATCGGGATTGTGGCGAATGAAAACAAGTACCATCCCATCCGGGACTATCTCAATACCCTTGTGTGGGACGGGACAGAGCGAATCCGCTTCTGCCTGCGGCACTTTCTGGGGGCTGACGCAGACGATTACACCTATGAAGCGTTGAAGCTGTTCCTGCTGGGTGCAATCTCACGAGCCTTTCAGCCGGGGTGCAAGTTTGAAATCATGCTCTGTCTGGTAGGCGGTCAGGGGGCTGGAAAGTCCACCTTCTTCCGGCTGCTGGCAGTCCGGGACGAGTGGTTCTCCGATGATTTGCGGAAGCTGGACGATGACAATGTGTACCGCAAGCTGCAAGGTCACTGGATTATTGAAATGTCGGAAATGATGGCAACCGCCAACGCCAAGAGCATTGAGGAAATCAAGTCATTTTTAAGCCGGCAGAAAGAGGTCTACAAGATACCTTATGAAACCCACCCGGCAGACCGCCCCCGTCAGTGCGTGTTTGGCGGCACTTCCAATGCCCTTGACTTCCTGCCCCTTGACCGTTCCGGCAACCGCCGCTTTATCCCGGTCATGGTGTACCCGGAGCAGGCGGAAGTTCACATTTTGGAGGATGAAGCCGCTTCCAGAGCCTATATCGGGCAGATGTGGGCGGAAGCGATGGAGATTTATAAAAGCGGCAGGTTCAAGCTGGCTTTCAGCCCCGCCATGCAGCGGTATCTCAAAGAACACCAGCGGGATTTTATGCCGGAGGACACCAAAGCCGGGATGATACAGGCGTATCTTGATAAATACACCGGGAGCATGGTCTGCTCCAAGCAGCTCTATAAGGAAGCCTTGAACCATGCTTTTGACGAGCCGAAGCAATGGGAAATCCGGGAAATCAACGAGATTATGAACCAGTGCATTTCCAGCTGGCGGTACTTCCCAAACCCAAGAATGTTTTCCGAATATGGCAGACAAAAGGGCTGGGAGCGTGAAAACCCGGCAACGGACTCCGGCAACCCGTCTGAAAAAACGATGGACGGTTTTGTGGAGGTCACAGAACAGATGGAGCTTCCATTCTGAAAAGGACAGCCCGTTGCACCCCCTGTTGTTATCCCGTTGCCGAGCCGGTTGCCGGGAAAAACCCCTTATTTCCGGGCTTTTCTCCCTTATAACAACCAAAACAACAAAAAAATAAAAGAAAAGTATAAATAGTAACCATCGCCAGATTGAGATTGTTTGCAAGGTCTTTTGAAGTCCGTTGCCGGACTTCGTTGCCGACACCCTCTGTCTGGCTATTTTCATGTATGGAGGATAACTGCCTATGGCAAAAAACAAAACAGAGATTCATGTGACCACTGTATTTGACGGGGAGCTTGACGCCACTGATGTGTTCGTCAGCCTGATTTCCCAGAAATACGGAAAGACAAATGCAAAAGAATATCTTGCTAAAAAGAAAGATATAGGCTATAATGAAGATGAGGTTCAAAAGAGCCAGATACCGTCTGGATTGTGTGGGTAAATGGCTATGATGAACGAAATGGAATACAGAACAATCGGTTCGGCACTTGCCGGGGGTTATCGTGCGGCGGTCTATTGCAGGCTGTCAAAGGACGATGACCTGCAAGGCGAAAGTGCCAGTATCGCAAACCAGCGTGATATGCTGGAAAAATACTGCGAAAAGCAGGGATGGGAGGTTGTGGCAGTCTATCAGGACGATGGCTTCACAGGTCTTAACATGGAGCGTCCTGACCTACAGAGAATGTTGAGAGCCATTGAGCGCAGGCAGATCAACCTTGTCATCACGAAAGACCTCAGCCGACTGGGGCGTAATTATCTGCAAACCGGGCATTTGATTGAGGACTTTTTCCCAAGAAACGGTGTCCGCTATATCGCCATGAATGACGGCATCGACACCCTGCGGGATAACAACGACATTGCCCCGTTCAAGAATATCCTGAACGAGATGTACAGCAAGGATATTTCCAAGAAAGTCCATTCCTCTTATCTTCTGAAAGCGCAGAAAGGACAGTTTACCGGGTGTCTTGCCCCGTTTGGGTATCGGAAAGACCCGGAGGACAAAAACCATCTGCTCATTGACGAGGAAACCGCCCCGATTGTGCGGCTGATTTTCGGATATGCCCTGAACGGTCATGGTCCGAACTATATCCGCAGACGGCTGGAGAAAGAAAAAATCCCCTGCCCTACATGGTGGAACCGGGAACGGGGGCTTCGCAATACCCGCACCAAATGGGAAAAGAAAGACCCAGAAAACGGGCGGTATATGTGGGACTTCTCCGTTATCAAAGACCTTTTGATGAATCCCGTCTACACCGGGGCGATTGCTTCCCAGAAAAAGGACTACCGCTTCAAAATCGGCACGATTGGGGAAAAGAAGCCGGAGGACTGGATTGTGGTGGAGGGACAGCATGAACCGCTGATTGACAGCATGAGCTTTGACATTGTGCAGAACAAGCTGAAATCCCGCCAGCGTCCGGGGCAGACCAATGAAATCAGCCTGTTTGCCGGACTGTTAAAATGCGGCGAGTGTGGGAAGTCGCTGACGGTACGCTACACAAACGCTAAACATCCCCAGCGGATTTACTCCTGCAAGACCTACAATGCCTTTGGAAAGAACCACTGCACCCAGCACCGGATTGATTATGACACCCTTTACAGCCATGTGCTGCGGAAAATCCGGGAATGTGCCAGAGCTGCCCTGATGGACGGGGAAGCGGTTGCCGACCGCCTGACCAATACCTGTGAAGCCGAGCAGCGGGAACAGCGGGAAGCAATGGAACGCTCCCTTACAAGGGACGAGGAACGGATTGAGGTTCTGGACAAAATGGTCATGCGGCTTTATGAGGATATGATTGCAGGGCGTATCAGTGAGCAGAATTTCAACACCATGCTGGAAAAGACACAGACCGAGCAGACGGAGCTTAAAACAAAAGTGTCCGAGGGCAGAAAGCGGCTGTCCGATGAAGTCCAGCTTGCCAATGATGCAAAACAATGGGTGGAAGCCATTCAGGAATACGCCAACATCACAGAGCTGGACGCAGCCACCCTCAACCGCTTAATCAAAGAAATCGTTGTGCATGAGCGCATTGACGAAGATAAAACAAGACACATTTCTATCGAAATTCATTTTAATCTCAAACCCATCCCGGAGGTGGAACAGGTCACTGCCTGACCTGTCCCGCCGGGACGGTTCTCTTAACAACACCATATAGATTTTTTGTACGCCGCCGCCCGCCATCGAGCAGAGTTTTTACACCTAATTGGGGATGAAACAGCTGATGGCTGGTGCCGGAATCATGCTGCTGGGAACTACCCTGATTCCACAGCTGGCAACATTGTTCTCTTAAGAGGAGTGGTAGATGAACACCATCATTGAGAGAATTACGGAAGCGATAAAGGATATCCTGATCGGGCTTATCAAGTCAAGTTTGGATAACATGTTCACGTCTGTCAATGAGCAGGTGGGAACCATAGCCGGGCAGGTGGGACAGACACCGCAGGGATGGAATGCAGGGATTTTTAATCTGATTCAGAATATATCCCAAACGGTGATTGTCCCCATTGCGGGACTGATCATCACCTTTGTCCTGTGCTATGAATTGATCACGATGGTAACACAGAAAAACAATTTCCATGAATTTGAGACTTATAACATTTTCCTCTGGATCTTCAAAGCGTATGTAGCCATTTATCTGGTGACAAATACGTTCAATATCACGATGGCGGTCTTTGATGTTGGCCAGCATGTGGTCAACAATGCCGCCGGGGTGATATCAGGAAACACTGCGGTGGATGCAACAGAAGCAATTTCACGGATTGTGGATGCCCTGGAGGATATGGAGTTAGGGGATTTGTTCCTGCTATCCATGGAAACGATGTTGATCAGTGTTACCATGCACATTCTGTCAATTATCATTACGGTAATCTTGTACGGAAGAATGATAGAAATTTACCTTTATACTTCCATAGCACCAATTCCGTTTGCCACCATGACCAATAAGGAATGGGGAAATATCGGAAACAACTATTTAAAAGGCTTGTTCGCACTGGCATTTCAGGGATTCTTCATGATGGTCTGTGTGGGAATTTATGCAGTTTTAGTAAATGCAATGACCATATCCAGTGACCTTCATGCAGCAATGTTTTCAGTAGCGGCTTATACCGTGATTCTTGCATTTTCATTATTCAAGACCGGAAGCCTTAGCAAATCAATATTCAATGCCCATTAGCGGGCAGGAAAGGAGCGCATACCATGGCGTATGTACCAGTACCAAAAGACCTTACCAAGGTCAAAACAAAAGTAGCGTTAAATCTGACAAAGCGGCAGTTGATTTTTTTTTCACTTGCCGCAGTTGTGGGAATTCCGTTTTATCTGGTCATGAGAAAACCAATCGGTTCCAGTATCGCAGCCATCCTGATGGTAACGATCATGCTTCCGTTTTTCTTCATGGCAATGTATGAAAAAGACGGTCTTCCCTTTGAAAAAGTGGTGGCAAATATCATTCGACAGAAGTTTATCTGTCCGGCAGTAAGACCATATAAGACAGAAAATTTTTATCAGGAGATTTCCACCCTTGTGAAAAAGGAGGGTGTGCCGGATGGCAAAAAAGACAAAGCAGGAGGCTCAGCAGGAGCGTCTGTCCCTGGCGGAAAAAAGAAACCGTCAGGAAAGAAGAAACAAAAAAAGCAGAAAAGAAAGAGAACAGGAAAAGCGTAGAAAGAAGCAGGAACGGGATCGTAGGAAACAGAAAAACATTCCTACAACTGCACAGCAGAGTATTCCGTATATTCGAATGCTGCAGGATGGTATCTGCCAGGTGACAAAGACCTTTTTCTCCAAGACGATTCAGTTTTATGACATCAACTATCAGCTTGCTTTAAATGAGGATAAGACCACGATATTTGAAAATTACTGTGATTTCTTAAATTACTTTGATTCTTCCATCAGTGTGCAGCTGTCCTTTATCAATCAGCAGGTGGATGTGGCAGAATTTGAGAAAAGCATTGATATTCCAGATCAGAACGATGACTTCAATGCCATTCGTGAAGAGTACCGAACTATGTTGAAAAATCAGCTTTCCAAAGGAAATAATGGTCTGGTAAAGACAAAGTATATCACTTTTGGAATCGAAGCAGAGAGCCTGAAGGTGGCAAGACCGAGGCTTGAAAGAATTGAAACAGATATCTTAAACAACTTTAAGGTTCTGGGTGCACAGGCACATTCCCTGAATGGTCTGGAGCGGCTGGAGATTCTATATCATGTGTTCAACCAGGATCGGATTGAACCATTTAAGTTCCAGTATAAGATGCTGCCGGAAACAGGGTTAAAGACCAAAGATTTTATTGCACCGACTTCCTTTAACTTTTCCAAGAATCAGACATTTTTGATGGGAAGAACGATGGGAAGTGTGAGTTACCTGCAGATTCTTGCACCGGAGCTTACAGACCGGATGCTTGCAGATTTCCTGGATGTGGATGACAGCATCAATGTCAACATTCATATCCAGTCTATTGATCAGAGTTCAGCGATCAAAATGATCAAGAGTAAAATTTCAGATTTGGATAAGATGAAGATTGAGGAGCAAAAACGGGCTGTACGTTCCGGTTATGATATGGATGTGCTTCCATCGGACCTTGTGACTTATGGAGAAGAGGCGAAGAACCTGCTGGAAGATCTGCAGTCCAGAAATGAGCGAATGTTCCTTGTAACAGTTCTGGTAATGAATACCGCAAAGAAGCGTCAGAAGCTGGATAATAATATTTTCCAGGTACAGGGAATCGCACAGAAATATAACTGTTCTTTAAAACAGCTGGATTATCAGCAGGAAGCAGCACTTATGTCCTGTATTCCGCTGGGAGTCAATCGAATTGAAATTCAGAGAGGGCTTACCACATCTTCAACAGCGATCTTCGTGCCATTTACGACACAGGAACTGTTTCAGGAAGGGGAAGCTCTTTATTATGGACTGAATGCATTATCCAACAACATGATTATGGTTGATCGGAAACGTTTGAAGAACCCGAATGGACTGATTCTTGGTACACCAGGTTCCGGTAAGTCCTTCTCAGCAAAGAGAGAGATTACAAACTGCTTTCTGATTACGGAGGACGATATCATTGTCTGTGATCCAGAAGCCGAATATTCGGCACTTGTGCAGGCACTGCATGGGCAGGTGGTAAGAGTTTCACCGGTATCTGACCAGTATATCAATCCGATGGATCTGAACCTGAACTATTCTGAGGAAGATAATCCGCTGTCATTGAAAGCAGATTTTATTCTGTCTTTGTGTGAACTGATTGTTGGAGGAAAGAATGGATTGGAGCCGGTAGAAAAGACCATTATTGACCGTTGTGTGCGGTTAGTATATCAGGAATACCTTGCCGATCCAGTACCTGAGAAGATGCCAATCCTGGAGGATTTATATAACCTTCTGAGAAAACAGGAAGAGCCGGAAGCACAGCGACTGGCCACATCATTGGAGATTTATGTTACAGGTTCTTTGAATGTGTTTAATCATCAGACAAACGTGGATATCAATAACCGCATTGTATGCTTTGACATCAAGGAACTTGGTAAGCAGCTGAAAAAAATCGGGATGCTTGTAATCCAGGATCAGGTCTGGAACAGGGTAACGATGAACCGTTCTGCCCATAAGTCCACCAGATATTATGTGGATGAGTTCCATCTTCTTTTGAAGGAAGAGCAGACCGCAGCTTATAGTGTGGAGATATGGAAGAGATTTCGTAAATGGGGTGGTATTCCAACTGGAATCACCCAGAATATCAAGGATTTATTGTCTTCCAGGGAGATAGAGAATATATTTGAAAATTCAGATTTTATTTATATGCTCAATCAGGCATCCGGAGACAGGCAGATTCTGGCAAAACAGCTGAATATCTCACCAACCCAGCTGTCCTATGTAACCAACAGTAATGAGGGGGAAGGACTTTTGTTCTATGGAAATGTCATTATCCCATTTGTAGACAGATTCCCGAAGAATTCCCTCTATAAAATCATGACAACCCGCTTAGAGGAGACTTCCGAAGCAGGTTAAATCAAAGGAGAAAACAATGTTACGAGCAATTTCATATGTATTAACTTTTAGTGGCGGTGCTGTTTTTGGCATCGCTTTTCTCTGTTTATTACAGGCAGGGAAAGGATATCCGAAGAAGGAGGAGTAATCAGTGGCAGAACAGAGAATGAAAGTCAGGGATAAGAAAGTTCAGAAGATGACCAAGGATGGTCTGGTGGAAGAAAACCTGACAGATAAATCTTCTGTTCGTGTCAGTAACCGTGCCAGTGATGTGCAGATGGGAGGAAAACAGGGGGAAAAAGAATTAAGCCTTGTGGATAAGTCTTCCCGCCAGTCTGAACGGAGTGGGAAAAATATTCGTCCCTCTGTGCAAAAATCCAGAGATGCACCGGAACTGATACGGACAGAGAAGCAAAGTGAGGATTTTGGACAAAATAGAAAGCAGCAAAACCGGAAAAGGATTCGTGCTGAAGTCGGAAAAGAATCCAGACTTGCAGAAAAATCTGAAGCCGGACAGTCAGGGAGACTGAAAGAAAAACGTGCAGATCTATCAGAAAACAGAGGAGACAGCCGGAAAAATCAGACCGGCGGCAGCAAAAAGCCAAAACAAAAACAGCGTTTGAAATTTGCTTATGAGGAAACTGGTGCTTCTGTGAAAAATGACAAAGATATGGAGAAATTGAACCAGATGGATACGGATGGAGTCAATTTCCGCCATCAAAAACAGAAGGAAAAAGCCAAAAAGTTTTCTTATGAGGAAGCAAAAAAGAAAAAGGAAGCTAAGCAGCATTCCAAGAAGGCACAGGTCTATCGGGCAAATGAAGGGGAAGCTCCTGGAAAGAAGAAATTCCGCTTGAAGTTTGGTGAAGGGGAATCTGTGAAAACAGAAAAAGCTTCTGTTGTCAAGAAAGCAGGAAGTGCAACTTCCGTAGCATTGCACCGTGAGATCAGCAAAAATGAAGACGATAATGCGGCGGTAGAAGGTGTCCATAAGTTAGAAGAAAGCGGCGAAGGTGTTTACCGGCTGGAACAGAGAAGTGCCAGACGCAGGAAACAGAGGGCATCCAGAAAAAGAAGCAGACTTGAAAGACAGGAAGAGAAACAGACACAGGCGGCAACCCGTCAGGAGCAGAAGAAACTGAAAAAACAGATTCAGAAGCAACAGATCAAACGGGATTATGCCAAAGCGAAGCGAAGTGAACAGACAGTAGGAACAGCTACAAAAGGTACGATTGATTATATTAAGAAGATTGGCGGTAAGGTCACCAACTTCTTTAAAGAAAACCGGAAGGTGTATATCAGTGTAGCAGTTCTGATCGGATTGATGTTTCTGATCATAACGAATGTCACGTCATGTTCTGCAGTGTTTTTACAAAATGTAATCACTTACACAGGGACCAGTTATCTGTCATCGGATCAGGCAATCCGGGAAGCGGAATTGTATTATACACAGCTGGAAGCTAATCTGCAGGAGCGGATCAACAACATGGAATCTGAAGAACCGGGACATGAGGAATACCGATATAACATCGGACCTATTGAGCATGATCCGTTTATCCTGATCAGTTATCTGTCAGCAAAGTATGAAGAATTTACCTTTGAACAGGTAAAGCCAGAACTGGATGCTCTTTTTGCATTGCAGTATCGGTTAGAAACAGAAGCAGTCAATGAGACTGTGACAGAGACAGCAACTGTAAGAGTTGGAGAATCTTTGGGACAGGTTGTGACCAGTGGGTATTGTAACTGCCCAATTTGTTGTGGTATTTGGAGCGGAGGACCGACTGCCAGTGGAGCATATCCAACTGCCAATCATACCTTAGCGGTAGATGCTTCCAATCCGTTTGTACCAATGGGAACAAAGGTAGTTATGAATGGTGTCGAATATACTGTAGAAGATACCGGAGCTTTCGCAAGATACGGTGTACAGTTTGATGTCTATTATGACAGTCATGCGGCAGCATCTGCACATGGACATCAAACATGGGAATGTTATCTGGCAGATGATAATGGAAGCAATGAAGTGGAAGTGACCAGGACAAGAGATGTAGATGTGCTGAATGTCACCTTAAATAGTGGAAACCTGATGTCAATCTGTCAGGACAGGTTGGGATTTTTCCAGAAAGAACTGTTCAGTGCCTACAACGATACAAAAGGCAACTTGCAGATGTTTGCAACACCGGTTGATTTTAACTGGTATTCCAGTGTGACCAGCTATTATGGATACAGGATTCATCCAATATCAGGAGCAAATCAGCTTCATAATGGTATGGATATCGGAGCACCGGAAGGGACAAAAGTAATGGCAGGGCTGACCGGAACGGTTACAACTTCTGCTTATAACGACAGCTATGGCAATTATGTTGTGATCAAGGACAGTAAAGGCTATGAACTGCGGTATGCACATTTAAGCAGCCGGAGTGTATCTGCAGGAGCATCCGTCACGAAAGGTGATGAGATAGGGCTTGTAGGAAATACTGGAAATTCTACAGGAAGCCATCTTCACATTGAACTTCTGAAAAATGGAGAGCGGTTAAACCCGATCTTTTATCTGGAAACAGGAGAAGGGGCAGGATTTGGCGGCAATGAATATACCAGTGAAGCAGCACAGCGTTTGTTAAATGAAGCAGCGAGATATCTTGGGACACCGTATGTGTGGGGTGGATATTCGCCAAGTGGATTTGACTGTTCTGGATTCGTAAGTTACTGCCTGACACATTCAGGTGTAAGGAATACAGGAAGATTAACGGCACAGGGATTGTATGACATTTGTACGCCGGTATCTCAGTCAGAAGCACAGCCAGGAGATCTGATCTTCTTTACAGGTACTTACGATGCAGGAGTTCCGGTAACGCATATCGGAATCTATGTGGGCAATGGTCAGATGATCCATTGTGGGCATCCGGTGCAGTATACGTCCATCAACTCTCCATACTGGCAGAGTCATTTCTATGGATTCGGACGATGGTAAGGAAAAGGGCGGTGTAACAGCCGTCCGGAAAGGAGAAGCGATGAAAAGTCTTGAAAAAGCAACGGCAGATTATGAGAAAGCCAAGGAAAAAATGGAAGCATCCAAAGCCAGATATGAAGCAGATTTAAAGCGTTTCAAGGCTGCGGAGATAGCAAAAACAGAAGCGGAAAATCTGGAAATTGTAAAAATTATCCGTGCAATGGATATGAGCATTCCAGAGCTGGAAGCTTTCAAAAAGAGAATGAAAAATGAACTGCCCGGCAGGGTAGAAATACAGAAGGAGGAAACAAGGTCTGATGATGAATTTAGAGAAGATGAAACAGAAGAAATCTAAAAATAGCGTGAAAAAAGGATTGCTTGCGGCAACAACGATTCTTTGCTTGACATCGCCTATGTTGCAGACACAGAGTGTGTTAGCGGCAGAGAATACAGCACCCGCAATTACGATTGAAAAGCCAGATGGCTGGAGACAGGGGGAAACGGCAGTCGCAATTACTGTGGATGCCAGTCATATGCCAGAAGGATTTTCTATCACAAAAATTGAAGCGAAAGCTGGGAAAGACGGAAGCTGGCAGGATGTGACAGGGAATGGAAGTATTTCCATTACTGGTAATCAGACGGTCTATGTGCGTGTGACAGATGGTGAGGGGAAGGTCTATGAGCAGAATCGCTCTATTAAGTGTTATGACACAGAAAAGCCTACGCTTTCTGCATCTCTGACAGATGGTGTACTGACGATTCAGGGAAATGATACCGTTTCCGGCATTACTTCTGTGACAGTTAATGGCACCACTTATACAGATCTGAAGGATGGAATGCTGAGAGTGCAACTGACACAGAAAGATTTTACAACAAAACAGATTGAAATCACGGTAACGGATGGTGCCGGAAATACTTCTGAAAAGTATGTGTTGCAGAATCCTTATTATGAATGGGCAAAGAAGCAGGCAGAGAAACAGAAAACTTCAGGTGACAGCAATGGTGCGATGGCAACCACGACCAGTGCAGATGCAACTGGGACTGAGAAAACAACGACTTCACCACTTCCGCAGGATGCACAGGCTTCTGAGCCAACAGATGCAAAAGGAACTGTGGATGATCGGACAGTGACAGGTATTGAGGAACAGCTTAATAAAGAAGGCGAGACAGCAGATTCTGTTACCAAAACAGCTACGGAAGGCACAAAAGAGTTTTATACCATTTCAACTAAGAGTGGTAAGATTTTTTATCTGATCATCGACAATTCAAAATCTCAGGATAATGTGTATTTCCTTACCGAAGTCAGTGAGAAAGACCTGATGAACTTCACACTTTCTGATTCTGTGACACTTCCGGAAGTAGATATTGTTTATGCAGAACCAGAGAAACAGGCTGAAGAAGAAAAGCCGGAAACGACAGAGACAGATGAGAAAGATAAGGTAGAGGATGAAATTCAGATGCCAGAAGACAAAAGTTTGGCAGGGACTTATCTACTGATCGGATTGGTTGCTGTTGGAGCTGCGGCAGGTGGTTATTACTTGAAAGTCTACAAACCGAAACATGAATATGATGATGAAGATGAGATGGAAGAGGATGAAAATGAATCCGAAGATTCAGAGTCAGAAAAACGGGAAGTAGACGATGCAGATGAGCAGGAAGAACAGGAAAATGCAGGGACAGAAGTTTTGAAAGATGAAGATTTCAATGATGAGGTACTAGAAGATGAAGAAGAGGAGCAGGAGTAAATGAAATTAGTGATTGCAGAAAAGCCATCGGTTGCGATGGCACTGGCTTCCGTGCTTGGAGCCAGAACAAGAAAAGATGGCTACGTGGAGGGAAACGGTTATATCGTTTCCTGGTGCGTAGGACATCTGGTTGGATTATGTGATGCATCGGAATACGATGAAAAATATAAAAAATGGAGATATGATGATCTGCCGATTGTGCCAGAATGTTGGAAACATAAGGTATTGGAAGGTACGAAAAAGCAGTTTGGAATCTTAAAGAAACTTATGAGAGATTCCAAAGTAGATGAAGTGATCTGTGCCACTGATGCAGGACGTGAAGGTGAGCTGATCTTCCGTCTGGTGTATGAGCAGGCAGGATGTAAAAAGCCGATGAAGCGACTCTGGATCTCTTCCATGGAAGAACAGGCAATTAAAGATGGATTTGCGTCATTAAAAGACGGTTCGTGTTATGACAGTCTCTATCAGTCAGCTCTTTGCAGGGCAAAGGCTGACTGGCTGGTGGGAATCAATGCGAGCCGTCTTTTTTCTGTTCTGTATAACCAGAATCTGAAAGTTGGAAGAGTACAGACACCAACACTTGCCATGATCGTGGATCGAAATCAGAAGATCAAGGAATTTACCAAAGAGAAATATTATATGGCTCATATCAAATTTGACGATATGGATGCGGTCACAGAGAATTTTCAGAAAAAAGAAGATGCAGATAAAGTGGCTGCAGAGTGTCAGGAGCGCATGTGCGAAGTGGAGAAGGATGATGTGAAAGAGAAAACGGTCCGCCCTCCGAAGCTTTATGATCTGACCACCCTGCAGAGGGAAGCTAACAGAATGTTTGGCTATACCGCACAGCAGACATTGGATGCTGTGCAGGAGATGTATGAGCAGAAGCTTGTCACTTATCCGAGAACAGACAGCCAGTATCTGACAGATGAGATGGGAGAAAGTACAGAAACTCTGATTCAGATGTTATTTGGGAAAATGCCTTATGCTGAAGGTCTGGAATATCAACCGGACGTGAGTAAGGTATTAAATTCAAAGAAAGTATCCGATCACCATGCGATTATCCCAACCATGGAAGTAGCCAAAGCAGATATTGGTGAACTGAAAGAACGAAGCCGCAAGATTTTGTATTTGATCAGTGCCAGGGTTCTGACAGCAACTGCAGATCCTTATATTTATGAGAGTCATAAATGTCAGATTACCTGCAATTATCATACGTTTTATCTCAATGCAAAGAAAACAAAACAGGAAGGGTTCAAGACAATTGAGAAAAAACTGAAACAGTTCTTTGGAATCATTGCAGAAAAAGAAGAGCCGGAGTTGGATATCTGGGCAGGCAAGCATTATGGTCCCTGTGATTCTTTTGTATCGGAGTATTTTACACAGCCACCGAAACAGTACACAGAAGATACCCTGCTTTCTGCGATGGAACGTGCAGGGAATGAAGAGCTGACCGAAGATACAGAAAAGAAAGGACTTGGTACTCCTGCAACAAGGGCAGCAATCATTGAAAAACTGATTCAGTCTGGCTTTGTGAAAAGGGAAAAGAAAAATCTGGTGCCGACAGATGATGGAAATGTGCTGATTACGGTTCTACCAGATGAGATTAAATCTCCGAAGATGACCGCAGAGTGGGAAATGGCATTGAATCATATTGCCCAGAATACAGAGACAGCAGATGAATTCCTAAATGGGATTACAGAGCTGATGCAGGAACTGGTTGCCAGGTATCAGGGGATTTCAGAAGAGAAGAAAAATCAGTTTCAGGGAAAGGCAAAAGGAGAAGTCATTGGCAAATGTCCCCGCTGTGGAGCAGATGTCAGGGAAGGAAAAGTAAATTTTTACTGTTCTGACCGGAAATGTGCTTTTACCTTATGGAAAAATGATAAATTTCTTGCAAGCCAGGGAAAAAAGATGGATAAGGTGGCAGCAAAGAAGTTCCTGTCTAAAGGAAAAATCCATTATAAGGATCTGGTATCAAGAAAAACAGGGAGACAGTATGAAGCAACTGTGGAGATGGTCGATCCCGGAGAGGGAAATGTACAGTTCAATCTTATTTTTCCACAACGATAAGTAGTGTATTGCAGGCAGTCTAAGGACTGTCTGTTTTAATACAAATATATGAAAGAGAGGACCTTAGCATGAAGAAAAAAGGTAATTTTAGAAAAGTAGTATCTGGCTTGCTGGCAGGCATGACAATGCTTAGTACAGTGCTGTCTCCGATGACGGCATATGCAGCGGAGATCCAGCCAGAGGAAAAACCTCCACTTTATGAGGAAGTGAAAGACCTTCTGGATGAAGATGAGGTGGTGACTGCCAAAGATTATGAAATTGAAACAGGCAGTGTATTTGATGTGAAATCAGATTACACGGGACTGGAAATCAAGGATGATAACAAGGTCAAAGTCACATTTGAGGAAGCAAAGAATGACAAGGATGAGGATTTTACGACAGATCATGCGGACACTTACAAAGCGGTCTATTATGTGGAACCGGTAAATCAAGAGCATCCGAAGTACCAGATCAGCCGAAAACTGATTGTGCGTGAGAAAGCAACAGAAGCTCAGACTGAAACTGCAGGGAGTGAAGCAGTGACCGAATCAGAAACCGCTGGCAGTGAACAGCAGACAGAGGAAGCGGAGGATTCAGAAGCAGACTCGGAGATTACCGATATTGACGCTGATGAATTTGATGATTTAGTAGAGCAGGCACAGAATCAGGATACCTATGATGAAGAATCAGGGTTAGAGCTTCATGATGTTTTGGAACAGGCAGGAGACGAAGGTGTGGATCTTGATGCTATGGAAGAGGGAGAGATTGCAACATTTGAAGCAGTTTCAGCTTATTCAGCAAGAAGTACACAGCAGGTAACAATTGAAAAAGGACCACTGTATAGATATGCAGATTATAATCTTGGAACCTATCTGACAGAGCCGTACTATATCAGCTACGGAAACGTCAGAGCAATTGCGTATTGTGTACAGCCAGCTAAGCCAGGACCTGGATCTGGAAATTATATAATTACAAAGATTGGAGACAATCAGGCGTTAGCAAAAGTGTGTTATTACGGCACAGATGCCGCAGGGAGCGAAAGCTTTTTTGCGAATAAACACACGGATTTTTCAGAAGGAAAAAGATTCATCATCATTCACATGGCTGCATCATATGCCAACGGAAGCAGTGATGCATTTTACGGAACCAATGCTACAGGAGAGGCTTTGGCAAAAGAACTCTATAATTATTGTGTGAATAAGCCGGAAATACCAGATGTAGCGATGTCATTTTCAAAGCCGGATGTAAAAGCTTATGTAGATAGAAATGTTCAGAGAACGGAGAACATTAAGTTCAACGCATCTTCCCAGCAGAAAATCACAATGGACTTACCAAAAGGAGTAAAGCTCCATAATGTATCTACTGGAACCGTAAGTGCGGCAGGTGCAAGCGTAACAATTGGAGGAGGAACCACGTTTTATCTCTCAGCTCCTCTGACACAGACAAGAGATGTAAGTGATACTTTTTCTGCAAAAATGAAGGGAAGTATTACAAAAGATTATTCAGCATATAAATTGACTACGAATGCAAGTGTTCAGGATCTGGCATTTGTATTTGGAGAAGGTGTTGCTGATGAAAAATATGTAAGCTTAAAGGTGTCATGGATTGAACAGGCTACGATCGAAATCGTAAAGAAAGACGATACAGCGAATGTCAATCTTGCAGGTGCAGTATTTGGCGTTTACAGCGATGAGGCTTGTACAAAGCTGATCACTCAGATGCCTGCAACAGATAAGAATGGAAAATCCTCTGTTACGATTATCAAGACACAGGATACCGTTTATCTGAAAGAAATCACAGCACCACAGGGATATGTAGTAAATGCAACGGCAACAAATGTAAAACTGGTAGCAAGTAAGACCTCAGCTGTAACCGTGGAAAATAAGGAGCAGCTTGCAGAGCTTACTGTTTATAAAGAAGGTCAGGTGCTTACCGGAGCAGAAGTCAGTGAGAGTGGAACCGTATTCCATTATGAGAACCGCAGACAAAAAAATGCTGTTTACAACGTGTATGCCGGAGCAGATATTGTGACTGCGTATGGTACAAAAGTGTACAGCAAAGGTGATCTGGTGAAAGAAAATCTGACAACAGGTGAGAATGGCTCTGTTACCCTGAAGAATCTCCATCTAGGAACTTATGTGGTAAAAGAAGCAAAAGCACCGGACAACTTCTATAATGGCGGCGAAGAAAAGACAGTGACGCTGACTTATGCCGGACAGAATAAAGAAGTTGTATTTGCGGATGTCACCTTCAACAATGAGCGTCAGAAAGCAGAAGTCACTGTAGTAAAACAGGATAAAGATACAAAGAAACCGCTGGAAGGTGGTATTTTCGCCCTGTATGCGGCAGACGATATCAAAAATGCAGATGGTGTAGTTGTTGTAAAGAAAGGCACCCTGATTGAGAAAGCCACTACCGGTGAGGATGGAAAGGCAAAATTCACAGCAGATCTGCCTATCAATCATTCCTATTCCGTAAAAGAAGACCAGGCACCAGAAGGCTATGTAAGAAATACAGAAGACGTGTATACGTTCAAGTTCTCTTACACCAATGATAAAGAAGCAACCGTATCTTTCGCCCATACCTTCAGCAATGACCGTGTGACAGCAAAAATCAATTTATTCAAAGTTGATAAAGAAACAGGAAAAGCCGTTCCGCAGGGCGATGCAACACTGAAAGGTGCAGTCTACGGATTATATGCCCGTGAAGATATCGTGCATCCGGATGGAGCAACCGGTGTGATTTATAAAGCAGGGGAACAGGTGGCTTCTCTTACAACGGATGAAAAAGGACAGGCTTCTGTAGATGGCTTATATCTTGGCAAATATTACGTCAAGGAGATCACACCACCGACCGGATACCTGGCAGATACAGAAGAACATGATCTTGAATGTAGTTATGAAGGTGATATGACTGCAGAAGTAAAAAGAGAATGCATTTCCAGTGAACAGGTGATCAAGCAGCCGTTCCAGATTATCAAAGCAGCCAACAATGGAAAGACCGATGCAGATCTGTTATCCGGAGCCGGATTTACAGTTTATCTGAAATCTTCCCTTACAAAGAAAGCAGATGGAAGCTATGATTTTGATTCTGCTAAACCAGTAGTGAGTGGAGAAAACGGAGCTACTGAGATTTTTACAGATGAAAAAGGTTATGCCTGCAGTATTCCATTACCATTTGGAAGCTATATTGTCCGTGAAACAACAACACCACACAATTACAAGCCAGTCGATGATTTTGAAGTGAATATCACAGAGAACCATCCGAATGAGCCACAGATCTGGCGTGTGCTTCTGGACAAAGAGTTCAAGGCAAAATTGAAAATTGTGAAAAAAGACGATGAAACAAAGAAATCCGTCCTGATTGCAGGAACAGAATTTAAGGTATATGACCTGGATAACAAAAAATATGTGGAGCAGGTAACTACTTATCCTGTGACAACCACACACAAGTCCTATTTTACAGACAGTCAGGGTTATCTGATCATGCCAAAGAACCTGAAAATCGGACATTACCGGATTGAGGAAGTCAACGCACCGGAAGGGTACACAATCAACAAGAATTATATGGAGATTGCTGTTGATGCAAACACTGCTTATCAGATGGATTCAGAAAGCGGCGATGCCATTATCACAGTTGATTACGAGAATCATCCGGTAAAAGGAAAGCTGACGATCTATAAAAAAGGTGAGATGCTGAGTGGATTCAAAAAGGATTTTGTTTATGAAGAAAAATATCTGAAAGGTGCAGAGTTTAACGTCTATGCAGCGGAAAATATCTACACACCGGATTATCAGAAAGATGAAAATGGAAACAGACAGCTGATTTATGCAAAAGATGCTCTGGTAACAACGGTAACGACCGGGGAAGACGGAAAAGCAGTTGCAGATAACCTGCCGCTTGGTTCTTACTTTGTGGTAGAAAAAACAGCACCGGAAGGATTTGTTCTGAACCATGACAGATCGGATGTAGCATTTGTCTATGCAGATCAGGATACACCTGTGATCGAACAGGAAGTGACTGTTGGTGATGACAGACAGAAAGTTGCAATCCAGGTAGAAAAACAGGATGCAGAAAACGGAGCAACGGTAGAAGGTGCAGTCTTTGGCATTTATAACAAAGATGATATCAAAGCAGAAGGCAAAGTCATTGTCAACGCTGATACCCTGTTACAGGAAATGACTTCTGATAAAGATGGAATTGCTTCCTGTACGCTGGATCTGCCACTCGGACAGTATTATGTAAAAGAGTTAAAGGCACCGGCAGGATTCGTTTCTTCCGATGAAGTTCTGAATCTGGATGCTTCTTATCAGGGACAGGACGTGAAGACAGTAAAACTGAAAACAGTGAAGAAGAATCAGCCGACAACGGTTGAAATTACAAAATCAGATGTGACAACAGGTGTGGAACTGGATGGAGCAAAACTCACCGTTCTTGATAGAGAGGGGAATGTCGTAGATCAGTGGACTTCTGTAAAAGACCAGCCACATGTGATTAAACGACTGACCGTTGGGGAGGAATATACCCTTCGTGAAGAAATCGCACCGTATGGATATCTGAAAGCAACGGATGTGAAGTTCACACTGGAAGATACCGCAGAGATTCAGAAGGTAGAAATGAAAGATGAAGTGCCGACAGGACTTTTAATCATCAACAAAAATGGAGAATTTTTGGATAAAGTGACACTTCTGGACAATGTAAAAGGCACTGTGGAGCATCTCTTCGAATATGTAACCGGAAGCCTTACAGATGTGACTTTCGATGTATTTGCTGCGGAAGATATCAAAGCGGCAGATGGTGTCAGCAAAGATTATTACAAAGCAGATGAAAAAGTAGGAACTATTACTACAGATTCCAATGGTATTGCACAGATGGATAATCTCCCGGCAGGCAAATACTATGTGAAAGAAGTTAAAACTGCCCATGGCTATGTATTGGATGGAGAACCGAGATATGTTGATCTTTCCTACCGTGATCAGGACACACCGGTAATCACTTATGATGAAAAATGGCAGAATACCCGTCAGAAAGTAAAGGTTACTGTTCTGAAGAAAGAAAAAGATACAGACCGTGTTCTTGCAGGCGGCGTCTTCGGCCTTTATACCAGTGAAGATATCAAAAATGTAAACGGAGATGTGTTGCTTGAGAAAGATTCCCTCATCGAGCAGAAAGCAACCGATGAGAAAGGACAGATCACTTTTGCGGCAGATCTTCCAGTAGATGGAAAATATTATGTAAAAGAGAACAGTGCACCGGACGGATTTGTGACAACGGAAGAAGTGCAGGAGTTTACCTTTGAATATGCCGGAGAAGATCAGGCAGAAGTAAGCTATGATTTTACGTTTGAAAATCAGCCGACCACAGTGGAACTGACAAAAACAGACCTGACCACAGGCAAAGAACTTCCAGGTGCACACCTGAAAGTGACGGATGCAGATGGAAATGTTGTGGATGAATGGACTTCTACAGAAGAATCTCATGTGATCAAAGAACTTGTTGTAGGTAATGAGTATACCATGACGGAAACAAAACCGGCAGACGGATATGTTACTGCAGAGAGCATTACCTTTACGGTTGAGAATACAGCTGAGATTCAGAAGCATGAGATGAAAGATGATGTGACCAAGGTTCAGATCAGCAAGACAGATATCACAGGAGATACAGAGATTCCTGGTGCAAAAATAACGATTCTTGATAAGGACGATCAGGTAGTAGAGAGCTGGACTTCCACAGAGGAGGCACACTATATTGAAAAACTGCCAATTGGTAGATACACCTTACGAGAGGAACAGGCACCAAAAGGATATCTTCTGACATCGGATGTGACATTTGAGGTGAAGGATACTGGAGAAATCCAGAAAGTGGTTATGAAAGATGATACTGCCAAGGGAAAAGTCATTCTCAATAAGACAGATAAATCATCTGGGGAACCGCTGAAAGGAGTAGAATTTGAATTCCGTGACAGCAAAGGAAAGGTCCTGGAAACCTTAAAAACAGATGCTGCCGGTCATGCCGAGAGTAAGCTGTATGAGATTGCCGCATTCAAGAACGGCAAATATGATACAGCAATCAAGTATTATCTGGTGGAGACAAAAACACTGGATGGATACACACTGGATCAGACCAAGCATGAAGTGACATTTGCCTACGCAGACGACAGTACGCCGGTTGTAGAAGTTACTTCCAATCTGACAAATGAGAAACCGGAAGTTCCGGAAACACCAAGCACACCAGATGTGCCGCAGTCCCATGAAGAGACGAAGGTATCAGATGCACCGAAGACAGGAGATAACACAAATATCTGGCTGCCGATTCTGCTTCTGCTTATCTCTACCGGAGGCATGGCAGGACTTTATATCAGCAGAAAGAAAATCAGAAAACAGTAATCCTCAGTAAAGGGGGCCCTGAATCAGGGCTCCCTTTAAAATACAAAAATTCACAGAAAGGGACAGAAAAATATGATGAAAACAATGGAAAAGAGACAGGAAGCAAGAAAGAACCAGGAGAGAACTTTAAAAAGAATGATGGCTTATCAGAAAAAAGCCGAGCAGATGGTCAGCAGGAAAAGAATGAACCATCACATGATCAGAAAGGGGTAAAAGCGTATGATGAACAGAAAAGAATTTTATGAATATGTCAAAGATAATGTAAAAGACTATTTGCCGGATTCATATCAGAATGGAGAAATCCGTATTGAAGAAGTTGCAAAAAATAATGGATTAAGGTTGACTGGCATTTCAATTCCACAGGGTGATCAAAGAGCTGTGCCGATGGTATATCTGGATTCTCTTTATATGGAATATGTCAATGGAAAAAATCTGGATTCCTGTGTGGGTGATGTGGCAGATATGCGTATTGAAGTGCAGGACAAAGCGGCATTTATCAATATGGGTCTTCCGGATATTTTGGATTATGAAAAAATGAAGGACAAATTACAGGTGAGAATCTGTGACCGGGAATGGAATGAAGAACGCCTGGCTGATAAAGTTGTTACCGAACATGGAGATTTTGCAGCATATTACGCAGTGAATGTGGAAGAAAACGAGGGAGGAATTGGTAGTATTCCGGTTACTGTCAATCTTATGAATGAATGGGGTGTGACAGCAGAACAAATCCAGGCAGATGCAGTGGCGGCAGACAGAAATCGTGGTGTTGTTTTGATGGACATGAATGAAATGATAAAATCCATGATTTTTGGTGAAGAAGCAGAAAATCTTTTGAATGAAAAACTGAATGTTGAAGCAATGGAAAATCCAATGTTCTGTCTTTCAAATGCACAAAAAATGAATGGTGCATCACTGTTACTGCAGGAAGATATTCGTAAGCAGATCGGTGAATGCCTGGGAAGTGATTATTTTGTTCTTCCCTCTTCAATTCATGAGGTGCTGATTCTTCCTGATAACGGAATGTTTGAAGTACCGGAATTAAATGCCATGGTACAGGAAGTCAATGAGACGCAGGTAGAGAGGCAGGAACAGCTTTCGGATAAGGTTCAGTTCTGTGATGGAAAGACAGCAGTTATGGAAAATGCCGAACGCAGGGAAGCACGTCTGGAGAAAGAAAAAGCAGCAGAAAAAGCAACTGGGAGAACAGAAGCAAAAGGTGGAATCCATGAAAAACTGGAGAAAGCCAAGGCGGAGATCAAAGCAAAAGGGACAGATACAATCCCAAAGAATAGGGCGAAAGACCTTGCCTCAGTATTATAACGAGAAATAACGATGATTTTGAGGGGACTGTGTGAGCAGTCCCTAATTTTATGAAGATGGAGGAGAAAAGAATATGGACTGGTGTTTATATGGTGATGATAAAAGAAAGGAAATGGATAGAGATTTAAAACCGGAATATCTTTTGGATGACTTACGGAGATATCAGGATGTATTTGGTGAAGAATTTGGTGTAAAAGAGCTTCTTATGCTGGAGGATATCCGGGTAAAGGCTATGATTGCCGGAGCACTTGCAGATATGCCGGAATTTCTTATTGATCAGATTGGAAAAGCAAGTAACAGTAGTAATTTTCCTTCTATGACAAGGGCAATGGAACGGATTGCCGATGTTGTAGAAGAAAAGTGGGAAGAAGAAAGGGAGTAACAGATGGCAAATAAATTATATGCAATGGAACTTCTGACGGAGGAAGTGGCAAAGGATGTTGCTGCCAATCCGCAGGAATGGATGCGGTTTCTAAATACTGCATCCAGGCTGTACCGGTACACTTTTCCGGAACAGCTCTTGATCTATGCACAGCGTCCGGGAGCAACAGCCGTGGCATCCATGGAAATCTGGAACCAGAAGATGTACCGATGGATTAAAAAGGGTTCTAAAGGAATTGCCCTGATAGATAACACATCCGGACCAAAAACGAAACTCCGATATGTTTTTGATGTGCAGGATACTTATAAGGTAAAAAATCTGGGCAGAGATCCGCAGTTATGGAATCTTAATCCAGAAGGAGAACAACTGGTGGCAGATTATCTGCAGGAGCGGCTGGCACTGGAAGCAACAGAGGGAGGATTAGCAGAGGTTCTTCACCAGGCGGCAGAAGAAAGTGTGCAGGCCTGGTTGCCGGATGCTTTCGACGAACTGCAAATGGATGTAGCCGGCACTTTTCTGGAAGATCTGGATGAACAGAATCAGAAAGTGGAGTTCCGGGAACTGATGACAAACAGTGTCTGGTATGTGTTACTGAACCGATGCGGACTGGATGTGCAGGAATATCTTGATGCAGAGGATTTTCGTCATATTACAGATTTTAACCAGTTAAAGGTTATTGGACACCTTGGAAGTTCTGTGAATGAGATCAGCAGACCGGTATTGATGCAGATTGGACGATATGTGTTGAATGACTTGGAAAAAGATCTGAAAACGGTTGCAAAAGAAAAAGAAGTAGCTTATAATGAATTTAACACGTTAATTCGTGAAAGCAAAACAAGGAACACAGAAGATAGAGGAGAAAATAAGGAGGAAACAGAGCATGAGAGAGATCACTTACAGCCAGAATGGAGAGTACCAGATTCCGGATATCAGTCTGGAGGAGACGAGAGGAACGATCGGGAAGTACGGATTGATGAGGAAAGAGTATCTGAGAAACCACAAAGTAGCCAGATTCAACATTCTGACCTTACAGAACCGTCTGGACAGTCATCTGATGGAAATCGACAGCCAGGCAAGGCAGAGAGTAGACAACCTGATGTCAGAACTTCTGGAGAAAAACCCGGCACCGGACAAAATGGCAGACGGGATGGCATGGACCAGACACATGAACCAGATCAAAGCACAGGCAGAGGAACTGGTAATTCAGGAGATTATTTACAATTAAGTCTGTTCCCGACAGAAGAGGAACAGTTAGGAGAAATAAGGAAAGCGGTAGCTGCATTAGAACAGCCAGCCGCTTTTCTTATTTCTGATGAAGTAGTAGATGATATTCTCCGCACGGGAAGTGGACAGAAAAATACACTGTTTCATATTACGGCAAGACTGATTGAAGGTCTGGATAATGAAGAAATGCAGAACTTCCTGAAGGAGGAATATGAAACAGGTGGAAAAGGATTTACCATAGATGGACAGAAAATCAGTATCTGGTATGACAATGATGGTATCCGTATCCGACGGGGAGATTCCGCCAGGATATGTATGAGGATAGAAGTTACGTGGATAATCTGATTTCCAATAACGCCATTGAACAGGAGCAGGAAGAAATGACCAATCTTACCGGGAGGAGCAGCAATCATATTCGGATTGGCAGGATGTCGTGCGGGAAGCTTGGACAGATTCAGCGGAAGCAGATGCAATTGCCCATCGCTTTGAATGGCTGCAGAAAGATATGGATGAGAATCCAGAAGATTATCGCAGGTGGGAGATTCAGCATAATCCGGAATATTTCCAGCGTTTTCAGGATCTCCAGAGGGAGCGTTCCTGGGTAGACCAGAAATTTACGGTCGAACGTCCGGCCCTTTCCTTTATCACACAGGATGAGATAGATGCAGTCCTTAGAAGAGGCGGGATCACTGCCGGAGGACGGAATCGGATCTATGAGTATTTCATGGAACATCACGATATAAAGGATGCAGCTGAGTTTCTGAAAAATGAGTATGGTACAGGTGGAGCAGCACCTGGGATACCGGGAGCGTATGAATCCGATGCTTCCCATGATGCGAAAGGATTAAAACTTGCGAAAGGGAAGATTGGCAGTCCAGATGTAGAAGTTCTATTAAAGTGGAATAAGGTTGCAGAACGTGTCCGTCAGCTGATTCGCACCGATGATTTCTTATCACCGGAAGAACTGGAAAAGTATGAAGAACGGCAGGAAGCACAGAGACAGGCGGATCTGGAAGGAGCTCAGCAGGCTTTGGAAGTGGAGCAGGAAGGCTCTGATCAGCAGGAAATACGAGAGGAAAATCAGGAACCGTCGGAGGTTGAGACACAACCGGAAGCAGTAGAAGATGCAGAAAAAAAGGAAGATATAACACCAGAACAGTCTGATATTCCAGCAACAAACTTCCATATCACAGATGATGAACTGGGACAGGGAACACCAAAGGAAAAGTTCCGTGCTAATATCATGGCAATCCAGCTTTTAAAGAAATGCGAGGAAGAAAACCGCAATGCCACACCAGACGAACAGGAGATTTTATCCCGATATGTAGGCTGGGGAGGTCTTGCTGATGCTTTCGATGAAACAAAATCCGCATGGGAGACGGAATATCTGGAATTAAAGACAGTCCTTACACCGGAAGAATATGCAGCAGCCAGAGCTTCTACCTTAAATGCCCATTACACACAGCCAATCGTGATTGAAAGTATGTATCAGGCGTTGGAAAATCTGGGATTTACAAAAGGAAATATCCTGGAGCCATCCATGGGTGTTGGTAACTTCTTTGGAATGCTTCCTGAGAAGCTGAACCAGTCAAAACTCTATGGTGTGGAACTGGACAGTATCAGCGGTAGAATTGCAAAACTGCTTTACCCAGATGCCAATATCCAGATTAAAGGTTTTGAGAAGACAGATTATCCGAATGATTTCTTCGATGTGGCAATCGGAAATGTGCCATTTGGAGCTTATAAAGTGAATGACAGGCAATATGACCGCTATAATTTTATGATTCACGATTATTTTCTGGCAAAGACAATCGACCAGTTGCGTCCGGGTGGTGTGGCAGCTTTGATCACAACAAAAGGAACCATGGATAAAGCATCACCGGAAGTCCGAAAGTATCTGGCAGAACGTGCCGATCTCCTTGGAGCCATCCGCCTGCCGAACACAGCATTCAAAGCAAATGCAGGAACGGAAGTCAGTGCAGATATTTTATTCTTCCAGAAGCGTGACAGCATGACAAAAGAGATGCCGGAGTGGGTGAATCTTGGAAGTGATGCCAATGGAATTACGGTCAATCAGTATTTTGCAGACCATCCGGAAATGATTCTGGGTGAGATGAAAGAGGTATCCGGTCCGTATGGTATGGAAACAACCTGTATGCCGATAGAAGGTGCTGATCTTGAAGTCCAGCTTGCAGAAGCTGTCAGGAATATTCATGGAAATATGGCACCTGCAGTTGATGTGGATGCAGAACTGGATGATGTACCAGAGAGTATCCCGGCAGATCCGAATGTTCGTAATTACAGTTATGCGGTTGTAGATGATCAGGTATATTACCGTGTTAACTCTCTGATGAATCAGGTAAAGATGCCTGCCGCTACTGCAGAACGTGTAAAAGGTATGGTGGAGATCCGAGACACGGTGCGTGAACTGATTGCCATGCAGATGGAAGAATCCGTAACAGATGAAGAAATTCACAAACAGCAGGAGAAATTGAATCAAGTATATGATGCTTACACAGCAAAGTATGGAGTCATCGGAAGTAATGCAAACAAGCGGGCGTTTTCTGATGACGCTTCTTATTGTCTGTTGTGTTCTCTGGAAGACCTGAACGAAGATGGAACATTGAAGCGAAAAGCAGACATGTTTACGAAACGAACCATCAAAAAGGCAGTGGCGGTAACCAGTGTGGAAACTGCGACAGAAGCCTTAGCATTATCATTGAATGAAAGAGCAAAGGTGGATCTGTCCTATATGGCACAGCTGACAGGAAAGACAGAAGAAAAAATCACGGAGGAACTGGTTGGAGTTATATTTAAGAACCCACTGACAGACCAGTGGGAGAGTGGAGATGAGTATTTATCTGGAAATGTCAGGGAGAAGTTAAACACAGCAAGAACCTTTGCAGAGAATCACCCGGAATTCACACCGAATGTCCGTGCATTGGAAGCAGTTCAGCCAAGAGAACTGGAAGCATCTGAAATCGAAGTAAGGATTGGGGCAACCTGGATTGAACCATCGGATTATCAGGACTTTATGAGGGAACTGCTTCATACTCCGTGGTATCTTGCACAGAAGGAGATACAGGTAAAATATTCTGAGGTGAATGGTGAGTGGCGGATTACCGGGAAAAATGCAGACAGTCCAAGAAATGCGTTTGCCTATGCAACGTATGGAACCGAGAGGGCAAATGCTTACCGGATTCTGGAAGATACACTGAATCTGAAAGATGTTCGTATCTATGATAAGAGTGTCAATGAAAATGGGGATGAGATTCGTGTCCTCAATAAAAAAGAAACTATGCTGGCATCACAGAAACAGGATGCCATGAAAGCAGCATTTAAGGATTGGATTTTCAAAGATCAACAGAGACGTGAAAGACTGGTAAGAGTTTATAATGAACGGTTTAACAGTATCCGTCCCCGTGAATACGATGGCAGTCATCTGACTTTCCCAGGAATGAACCCGGAAATTGAACTTCGCCCACATCAGAAAAATGCTGTCGCACATCAGCTTTACGGGGATAATGTGCTTCTGGCTCATGTAGTAGGAGCTGGGAAGACCTACGAGATGGTAGCGGCTGCAATGGAGAGCAAACGTCTGGGATTATCACAAAAGAATCTATTTGTCGTGCCGAACCATCTGACAGAGCAGTGGGGAGCCGAGTTCCTGCAGTTATATCCGGGAGCCAATATCCTGGTGGCAACCAAGAAAGATTTTGAACCGGCGAACCGGAAAAAGTTCTGTGCCAGAATCGCTATGGGAAACTATGATGCGATTATCATCGGTCATTCCCAGTTTGAGCGTATCCCAATCTCTGATGAGAGGCAGGAAGCCATGCTGCGGAAGCAGATTGACGATCTGGAAATCGCAATCCAGAGTGCAAGATATGAGCAGGATGGCGGCCGCTATACGGTAAAGCAGATTGAAAAGACCAGAAAAACGCTGATGACAAGACTGGAGAAGCTGAATCAGAAAGAGAAAAAGGATAATGTAGTTACCTTTGAAGAACTGGGAGTGGATCATCTGTATGTAGACGAGGCACACAGTTATAAAAATGCGTTCCTTTATACAAAAATGAGAAATGTAGCCGGAATTGCCCAGAACGAAGCACAGAAATCAGCAGATATGTTTAATAAATGTCAGTATCTGGATGAGATTACCGGTGGAAAAGGCATTACCTTTGCAACGGGCACACCGATCAGCAACAGCATGACGGAACTTTATGTCATGCAGAGATATCTGCAGAACAGCAAATTACAGAATATGGGCTTGGGATTATTTGATTCCTGGGCATCCACGTTTGGAGAGGTTGTGACCAGCATTGAACTTGCACCGGAAGGAACCGGATACCGAGCAAAATCCAGATTCGCCAGATTCTATAATATCCCGGAACTGATGAATATGTTCAAGGAGATTGCAGATATCAAGACTTCGGATCAGTTGAATCTTCCAGTACCGGAAGCAGAATACGAAACTGTAGTATTGAAACCAACAGAACAGCAGAAAGAAATCGTAGCAAGCCTAGGAGAGCGTGCGGAAGTGGTAAGAAACGGTGGCGTAGATGCTAGTGTAGACAATATGCTGAAAATTACCAATGACGGAAGAAAACTGGCACTGGATCAGCGATTGGTCAATGAACTATTGCCAGACGATCCGGGCAGTAAAGTGTCGGTCTGTGCAGAAAAAAGCTATGAAATCTGGAAAGATACAGTTGTACAGAAATCGGCGCAGATCATTTTTTGTGACTTGAGCACACCGAAAGGCGATGGCAGTTTCAATGTTTACGATGACTTGAAACAGAAGCTGATGGCGAAAGGTGTACCGGAAAAAGAAATTGCATTCATTCATGATGCAAATACCGAAGCAAAGAAGACGGAGCTGTTTGGAAAAGTAAAATCTGGGCAGGTTCGTTTTTTGATTGGTTCAACAGCAAAGATGGGTGCCGGTACCAACGTGCAGGATCGTCTGATTGCTCTGCATCATCTGGATATTGGCTGGAAACCGTCTGATCTGGAGCAGAGGGAAGGACGTATCATCCGGCAGGGAAATCACAATAAAAAGGTTCATATCTTTCGGTATGTGACAGAATCCACCTTCGACAGCTACATGTGGCAGTTGATCGAAAATAAACAGAAGTTCATCTCCCAGATTATGACGAGCAAAGCACCGGTCAGAAGCTGCGAAGATGTGGACGAAGCGGCACTGTCCTATGCAGAGGTTAAGGCACTGGCAACTGGAAATCCGGCAGTAAAAGAAAAGATGGCACTGGACGTGGATGTGGCAAAACTGAAACTTTTAAAAGCCAATCACATGAATAACCAGTACCGTCTGGAAGATGATATTGCAAGAAATTTTCCACAGCAGATTGCAAAATTGACCGAGACTATTGATAGCTACAAAGCGGATATTGCCCATTATCAGGAGCATAAAATCACAGATCCAGAACAGTTTTCCATGGAGATCAGCGGCAAAGTATTTACAGAAAAGAAAGAAGCAGGAGCGGCACTACTGGCAGTCTGCAAGGACATGAAAGCAGTCGATGCAGCAATGGATATCGGAAACTATCAGGGATTCAACATGAGAATCCAGTTCGACAGCTGGAGTAAGGAGTTTATCCTGTCTGTGAAGCATGAATCGGTATCGAAAGTTCATCTGGGAGCAGATGCCCTGGGAAATATCACCCGTATCAATAATCTTCTGGAAAGCTATCCGGAGAAACTGGCAGAAGCGGAGCAACGATTGGAAACGGTACAGGAGCAGCTTACAAATGCCAAAGAGGAAGTTGGAAAGCCATTCACAAAAGAAGAGGAACTGAACCAGAAACTGGAGCGACTGTCAGAACTAAATGCCCTTCTTAATATGGATGAACGGGAAGACACAGAAGCAGAGCAGTCAGAATCGAAAGAGAAAGAAGAACGACCGGCACGTGGTTCTATCCATGAGAAATTGCAGATTTATAAAGAAAAAAGCCAGCGGGAAAGCGAGAATGGCAGGGAAGATAGAAAAAGGGACTTCGGTCTGGAATAAGAAAACAGGAAAGATGGCATAATTTGGTAGAAAGAATGTTCTGCCGGTTATGCCACTTTTGGGAATACAGGAGGAACTTATATGGCGAGAAACATGATAACAGGAATAGAAACGCAGAAAATGCAGGAATATACACAGGAACAAATAGACCGTGCAGAACACATGGGAATAGCAATTCCAGCGGACGTAAAAGAACAGATTTTTGAATATGCAAATCTGGTTGGCGAAGAAGAGAAAGTAAGGACGCTGGTAAGAAATCTGGCAGATGCAGTCAATCGGTCAGATGAAGATAGAGTAGAGGAACTTCTGGATGATGCCCAAATGGATATTCAGGACTTACCAGATCCAACCATAGGCAAGCTGGAACTTCGGGATTATGGATATACAGCAGAGGATATGGTGCCGCTTAGAAAAGCAGCAGCCCTGGATTATCACAGAATGGGTTCTAAAATCTATTGCCTGGGTAGTGATGGCAGCAAGGGAGAGTATGCAAGTAAAGAAATGATACAGGCACATGAAGGGCTGTTTGGCATGGAATCACAGATGTGGGAACGGATAAGGGATCAGGATCTGGATTATGCAGATGAAGATTTTGGAGCATTTCAGGAGCCGATGAATGTGATTGGACAGGAAGAAGCTCTGAAATTATATGATGCCGGAGCAGATATCTATCTGATTACCAATTTTTCATCACCAATCTATGTTACAGAGCGAATGGAGATTGAACGAGGTCCGGAGCATTATCAGATGTCTACAGAAGAACTGGAACGATTCCGCAATTTGGAATGGGAGATGCAGAAATATCCGCAGATTCAGTCTTTGAAAGAGGCAAATCTGCTATTAGGGACAAGACGAACATTCGGTATTTATCAAATAAGAGATGGTTTGCCAGGTGAAAACTATGCGTTTATGAATATGAGCTTCATTGAAAGTCACGGGATGCAGATTAAAAAAGAAGACTATGAACTGGTCTATGTGGGAGAATTATTTGGAAATATGTCGCTAGATGATATATTTGAACGATTCAACATCGACAGACCAGAAGACTTTCGAGGACATTCCCTGTCTGTCAGTGATATCGTAGTTCTGAATGAGGGGGGAAAGGTAACCGCTCATTTTGTAGACAGTATCAGTTTTGAACAGCTAGATTCTTTCCTGAATCTGGAAGAACAGGTTCTTAGTGAACTGGCATATGAGGTAGGAGAACGTTACTTTGCTATTCAGAGAACAGAAGGAGGATATGATTATTCCTTTTACGATGAAGATTTCCGCCTGATGGATGGTGGCGTCTATGAAAATGGTGAAATTTCTATTGAAGAAGCGGCAGAGGAACTTTTGGAAGACGAAGGATGGACTGGAGAACGCATCCGTGGGGATTATGATCAGTTGATGGAAAAGGTAGAAGAAATGGATGAGGTTGTAATGGCAGAGATTCAGAAAAGCCAGGGCGAATATAAGCCATTGGCAAAGGTAGAAGAACTGGAAGAGGCAAATTATAACATGATTGATAATGTCCTCAATAATATGCCACCGAAGAAAGAACCGTATCTGGAATACTTTGCCGCAGAATGTGATGAGTTCCATGATATGGGAGCTTATGAAAAAAGTACCGATGTTAATCAGATTGCTGCGGTTTATGAAAAATATAGGGAGAATCCTGAGAATGCCTATCGAGTATGCAGTATGGGGATTATCTATCGTGATCCGGAAGACAGTTACTATGATGATGCTGAATTTGCAATCGTAAAAGGAAATACAGTACTTGGAAATCTGATGGACGATGTTCGATTTTATGGAGAACTTGCACTGATACGGGAAGGGATTGAGAAAATTCATGATGCATTGCCGGACTATAAGTATGTACCAATGCGGGATGTTCGGGAAGCAATGTATCCAGAGAAGATGACCACAGAACAGTTGGCAGAGGCATTGGATGAGATTGCAGAAGCTTTTGATCCGTATGAGTATCGAGATAATGTGGAGACGGGAGAAAATACGGTACAAGAGGTGATGTTGGATTTGCAGAGTGGCAATACACATTCTTATATTTCTTATCTGAAGGATATTGTAGACGAAGAATGTGACCAGTCTGTGCGTGCAGGTGTATTGATTGAAAGACTGAAAGTCTATGAGCCGGAGTTTCCAAAGAATCTGGAACCAATGGTGTATGTAAACTATTGTGAAGAAAGTGCTCTCATGAATCCAAGATGTCAGAAGTTATCCGAGCTGGATGCAAAAACAGCAGAAATGGATAAAGAATGGTATGCAAAACGTGATTCGAAGACAGAGGAACCTACAAAAATCACAAAGATATATGTGACTGTATATTATGCGGAAAAAGGTGAACAGATGCTGCATCATTTCAAGAAGTCAATAGATATTGGAAATGGACATGGCGGTATTGTGAGTCAGTTGAAGTATGATAATGAAATGAAGCTTACAGATGAGTATTGGATCAATTACCAGAAAGGTAAAGGAAGTGAAGAGTTCCAAAAATATATGGAAGATCTGACAGACATGCAGAATCATGTGCTTCCGTATCTGCAGAGCTTTTGCAATCTGGAAGAAAAAGGTGTGAAAGAGAGACGAGAACAGCAGATAACGGAAAGAAATGAAGGAAGAGCAGATGAGCGGGGAACAAGTACCGAAGCGAATGCAGTGGTCAAGGATGCAGGAAAAGCAGATAGGAAACAGGTACAACAGAAGCAGGCGGTAGTTGGAAAAGATAAGAAATTATCCATTCATGAACGGCTTGAGATTAATAAGAGGATTATTCAAGAAAAGCAGGGAAAAGATAAGCCGGAGAGAGGGGCTGATCGGGGTGTGAGATAAGTATAATATTATAATTCTAATGAAGGATGTAGGGAGTCAATCCCTGCATCCTTTTTTAATGCGTAAATATGGATTGAACGTTATAATGAAAGCAGATTGGAGATGTTTTTCTTCTAACCACATCAATTAGGAAAAGAGTATCTGTAGCAGATAAATTCAAAAGGTTTGTGAATAAATTAAAAAAGATATTCAATATTTGAAAAAAGATATGTGATATTTGTAAATGCGAATTGTACAAGGAGTTTTTTGTGTGATAAAATAATTTTGATATTGATTGCACATTAAACGGAGGAAAAGAGGATGGCAATTAGTTATAATGGATTATGGAAACAGTTAATTGACCACGGAATGAAAAAAGGAGATTTGTGTGCCAAGACTGGTCTTAGCTCCAGTACAATAGCAAAGATGACAAACTGCGAGTCGGTGAAACTATCTGTTTTGGAAAAAATCTGCAAAGAGTTGGATTGTAACTTTGGAGATTTGATTGACTATGTACCAGATAACAAAGAAAAGTAAATTACCTTATGGAGGAAAATGTAAATGGCTACGAGAAGTGCAAAAATAGATCAGAAAGCAGACCTAATATGGGCAATAGCAGATAAGCTTACCGGTGTATATAAACCACATGAATATGGAGATGTTATATTACCACTTACAGTAATCAGACGTTTTGACTGTATTCTCTCAGATACGAAGGATGCGGTATTACAGAAATACGATGAAGTAAAGAATCTTCCAATGAAAGATATTTTACTTCGTAAGGCTTCAAAAAAGGATTTTTACAATACAAGTAAATATACATTTGAAAGACTTATGGATGATCCTGACCACATTGAGGAGAATTTTAGAGAGTATCTGAATAAATTTTCAGCAAATGTGCGGGATATTCTGGAAAAATTTAAGTTTGATGGACACATCACAACGATGGCAAATAAGGGGATTCTGTATATTGTTTTAAAGGAATATACAACAGACAGAGGAAATCTTCATCCGAATGAAATCTCTAACCTTGAAATGGGATATATTTTTGAAGAAATTATAAGAAGATTCTCTGAGTCTCATAATGAAGATGCAGGACAGCATTACACTCCAAGAGAAGTTATCCAACTTATGGTTAATATTCTCTTCTATGATGATAATGACATCCTTTCTGGCAATAATGTGGCAAAGACGATTTATGATCCTGCCTGTGGAACCGGAGGTATGCTTTCTGTAGCAGAGGAATGGAATTGAAATGTCAGTTTACAGGACAGGATACAACAAATGCGATTAATCAGTATAAGTTTGATCGTGCCGGTAAGGATGCGATTTTTGCCTTTAAGGAAAGGGTATTGGTACATTTCGCTGTAGACCTTACCAATGTTTATATGACTACAAGACTTGAGGGCGCACACACTTATTTCCTGCCATTTAATCAGGGAAGTAATGGCGCCGGAAAAGTAGGTGGCAAAGGTAATCCGGTAAATCCAAATGGATATGATACAGCTTATCTTTGGGAAAGAGTACTCTGCAAAGACAGTCTGATGGAAATTTTACAGAAATATATGCACTTGCAGCAGGAGTACGATAAAAATGGAAATCTTGTGAAAGAGACTATGATTTTCCCAAGGTATCATCAGCTTGATGTTGTTACAAAGCTGTTGGAAGATGTAAAAAAGAATGGTTCAGGTAAGAGTTATCTGATCCAGCATAGTGCAGGCTCAGGAAAGTCCAATTCGATTGCATGGCTGGCACACAGACTTACCGGACTCCATGATTATGAAGACAATAAGATTTTCCAGTCAGTAATCATCGTTACTGACAGACGAGTGTTGGACAGTCAGTTACAGTCTACAGTATATCAGTTTGACCATGTGGAAGGTGTGGTTAAGAAAGTAGATAAAAATTCGGGACAGCTTAGAGATGCAATCAATGATGGTGTAGGCATTATTATTACTACATTACAGAAATTCCCGGTAATCTATAAAGAAGTGGATTCTGCAAAAAAAAGATTTGCGATTATTATTGATGAGGCACATTCTTCGCAGACCGGAGATGCAGCGAAAAAGTTAAAAAGAGCATTAGCTGATACTGAAGAAATTCTGAAAGAGTATGCCGAGATGGAAGATCAGCTGGTGATCTTGGAAAGCTTCAGGGACAGTTAAGACCAGAGCTACGCAAAGAACAATGACAGGGCAACATTTATGCTGTTATTTGAAAAGGATTTTCCGAATATGGCAGCAGACAGATATGAGCAGAATGACCAGTTTTTCAGAAAACTGTTTGATGATCCTGATATGATGAGGCAGGTAATGGAGACTGTAGGTTCTGTATTGTATGAGAGATTGAAGAAGAAATATATCTTTGATCCAAAGTCGGGAGTAATTGAAGAGGCGACACCGGAGACTTATGTGGAAGATACATATTTGACGAAGAAATAAGGAAGTGAAAACATGCAGTTAGGATGGATAGATTTTTCAAAAGAAGACAGGCAGAAGGCCTTGGATGTGATTAACCTTCTGAGTGAACAGGGAGCAGTCGATGAACTTGGAATAGGTATAGTTCGTGATGCTTTTGCCAATTATTTTTTCCCTGGGACATCTACCATCCAGACCAGGGCAAAATATTTCCTTATTGTTCCATATGTCTTGAGAGAGGCTGTTGATGGCAGATACGGCAAAGACGTGAATAGGATTCTTAGAGCAATTGATTCTGCTGAAAAAGATTGTGGTATTAGATTGTTGAATGCGGATCCAAAGGCAGAGGGAGTTATCGGAACTCGTGTATTGCCGAAAGGCTGGGTGGCTAGAAAGCCATCCGACATTTACTGGAATGGTATTCGCACCTATGGAATATTTTGTGATCATGGTTTATCTATTTCTGAATATGTTTCATTGGCAACGAAACTTCGAGAAGAGAAGAAGGTTAGCCGATTTGGAAATAGAAATGATGATGCAGAGGAAAATGATAAGGATGATTCTGATGCAGGAGATATCGGCAATATTAGATTCTGGAATCTTCCGATTTATCATGATGACTGGCGAGACAACCTTACAATAGAGTTGACGCAGGAGGAAGCATTCTATCTGGATAAGCAGATTCAGAAGTCAACGAAAGGGTCTCTTTTGGAATATGTGCTGAAAAATCATATTGATCTGAATGAATATGACGATTTTGCTTCTTTGACGGCTGAACTATCGGAAAAAGTAAGTGAAAGGCTGGCACATATGATGAACCTTGCCTGCGATTTTAATAATCTGGTGTATATGGCAAGAGTAAGATACAATGTCATGCTGTCAGAAGGCGAGAATACTTATGCAAATGATGAGTGGAGCAGGTTACTTCCGGATATCAGGCATAATGCAACAGTCGATCTGGATGCGGTCTTTGCAGAATTGCAGCTGATAAATCCAAGAGCAAAGAGCTTTCTATGCGGGATACAAGCAGCATTTATTACATTAGATATTGATATGGCTGATGAACTGATTCGCAAGAGGGAACGGAGCCTGAAAGGAGCAGCCAGAGCGAAGTTAAGCAGAACAAAGGAATTTGATCATTCAAAATGGGTAGGCGGTGGAATGCTCGATTACAGATTCTCGAATGCCAGAAGAATTGTGAATGACATCTATGCCGGGGAGGTGAGTGCTGATGTTTAGACCGGATTCAAACCGAGATAGAACGGATTACAGCGGTATTTTGATGCCTCCGGACGGATATAGATTGGACAGAGCAGTAGGCACTACATATTCACTTGACCTGGAAGCACTCACAGCTGTGGCGATATGTCTTGGATTATCTGAAGAAACAGATAGTAAGCTTATGCAAAATCCAATTGGTATGCTGAATGCATTGCAGAAGGTATCAGATAAAATCGTGCTGTTTTGTGAAGCAGGACAGATTAAAGTGCCAACAAAACCGACTGCACTATCTATTTTATTAGAGAAAATGGTAGTAGAGGTCGCACTGCCAAAAGATAGACAGCTTGGTCGATATCCGTCATTTCATCCGAAAACATGGGTATTAGCATATGTAAACGCTGATGGAGATAAAAAATATCGTTTTGTGGTAATGAGCAGAAATCTGACTTTTGACAGGAGCTGGGATATCAGCTTTGCAATGGATAGCAGTAAAAATGTCAGACAGAAGAAAAAGACTCAGCCTATCTGTGATTTTCTGGATTATCTTGTAATGAATGTGCATAATACCAGCAATAATGCCGGAAAGAAAAGAAACCTGATTCGTGGATTATGTGCAGACATTAAGGATGTATCCTTTTCACTTGATAGTAAAATATTTGGAGAGGATTTTGAAGTGCTTCCACTTGGTATTGGAAAAAATGCTTACCGGATGCAGGAGGATATCCTATTCTGCAAGGAAAGAGGAAATGCCAATTCGACATTTAATGAGCTTGTAGTGATGTCTCCGTTTTTATCAGAAAGTGTGATTGCAGATTTTAACCTGACAGACAGGGCATTGTCGGACTGTAAGAGAACACTTGTTACGAGACGTTCTGAGCTTGGAAAACTCAAAGCATCAGATGTAGATAATTTTACCATCTATGCATTAAAGGATGAGATTATAGATGGTGAGGAAGAAATTTCAGATGAACTCGCAGATAAAAAGAAACAGGATATTCATGCAAAAATCTATCTGAGAAGGAAATATTCAGATGTTGACCTGTATCTTGGTTCCATGAATGCTTCCTATTCTGCAATTAATAAAAATGTTGAAATGATGCTGTGGCTTGGTACAAAGAATATGTATCTGAATGGGGATAAATTCTTAGAGGATATATTCTGTGGACCGGTAGGAGATGCAAAGAATCCATTTGAGCAGGTTACAGTAGCGGATGCTGTTTTGGAAACAGAAAGTGACAATAGAAATCTGCTGGAGCAGAAAATTAAGGACTTGTGCCGAGTGAAAAGGCAGGCTGTAATTTCAGAAGATAATGAGAATGCTGGAAAGTACAAGATAGAGGTTGAGTTCAGTGGTATTGAATCTGATAGTGAGGTTACAGTATCACCATTTAATTCAAAGCAGGAGCAGACATTGTCAGAACATATAGAGTTTTCAGAGCTTGAGATCTTGCAGTTATCAGAGTTCTATGAGATTACTGCAAGATCAGGTGATGATACAATTCGCAGAATTATTATGATCCCTACAAGTGGTTTCCCGGATGACAGAGAAAGTGCTGCAGTAAACAGTGTGGTAAAAGATAGGGCATCATTTGTTGAGTACATAGCGTTTGTACTTGGTGATGATTATGTAGCATCTATGCTTGAAGGAAAGCAGATGGGAGAATCCGGCTTTTTTGCCAATTCGAGTGATGCAATGCCGGCACTCTATGAAAAGATGTTAAAGACATCTGTAGAAGGGCCGGAAAGAATAAAAGACATTGGATATGTGCTTAAGATGGTTACAGATAAGGATATTATACCGGATGAATTCCGTGAACTGTATGAGACTTTTTGTAATACTTTGAAAATCAGAAGATAACGAGGTGATGTCATGTCACAATTTAATATAGATGAAATTGAAAAGCGTACCCTTTCCGGTCTGAAGGATTTTCAAAGAGCGACTGTGGAGAGAGTGGATTATCTGTTCCGGCATAATCAGAATCGTGTGCTTGTAGCAGATGAAGTGGGTATGGGAAAAACTCTTATTGCCAGAGGAGCAATTGTAAAGACAGCAAGACTTAGAATCGAAGAGAAAGATGATCTGTTTAAGGTAATTTATATCTGCTCTAATCAGAACATAGCAAATCAGAATATCAGAAAACTTGATGTAACAGGAAAGAATGCCATCGGCTCAGTATCAGATACCAGACTGTCTATGCAGCATTTAAAGATTACTGAGCAGGAAAATGATCCGCAGATAAAGGAAGGTTTTATACAGCTTATCCCACTTACACCGGAAACATCTTTCCGCATGACCACCGGAGGTGGAAGTGTGCAGGAAAGAGCACTTATGTATGCCATTTTAAGGAGAATGCCGGACTTTAAAGGACATGTAACTTCTCTTGAAAAATTTATGATAATGGATGCTGTAAAAGCATGGGATGGATGGGCAAAATGGAACTTTGAAAATCGTGTGGCAGAATGCGAAAAGATGACGAAGGGTGTCTATCCACAAAATGTGATAGAAAAAATCCTTAATTATCAGGAGTATGAAAGTATAAGGGACATGCTGCTTAATCATTTGCATGAAAGAAGATACAATAAACAGCTTACATATTCCAATTACTATGTGATGAATAAGCTTCGTGTGATGTTTGCGAGAATCAGTGTATCTATGCTTGAGCCGGATCTGGTAATCATGGATGAGTTTCAGAGATTTAAGTTTCTTTTGTCATCCGATGACAGTGAGCTTGGTATTCTTGCACACAGTTTCCTTAGTGGACATGATACAAGGGTACTTCTGTTGTCGGCTACACCATATAAATTGTATTCTACCCTTGAAGAGATAGATGAAAATCAGCTTGATGAGCATTATGCAGAGTTTTTTCAGGTTATGAACTTTCTTTTTGATGATGAAGTCAAAGACATTAAATTTAAGGAAGTGTGGAAGAATTATTCCCATGCTCTAAGTGAGTTGAAGGCAGGGGACAGTGCAATTATCCGTATGAAGGAGCTGGCAGAAAATGCCATGTATCAGGGAGTCAGCAGGACAGAGCGTATATCTGTCATGGATTCCGGTGATTATACGGATGACAGCAGCGTGAAGCATCATTTGCAGATAGATGAAAATGACATAAACTCCTATATACAGATGTCACGATTGTTGTCAAAAACGGATTCAAATCATTCTTTACCGGTAGATTATGCAAAGAGCTGTCCGTATCTTATGTCCTTTATGAAGAAATATAAGATTAAAGAGCAGATTGAAAAATATTATATAAAACATCCAGATGAATTTGGAAGTGAAAGAGAACAATGTCTCTTGTGGCTGAATCGCAATAAAATCAATAAATATGATGAACTGCCGAAAACCAATGCAAGGCTTGAGGCACTGAAAGAAAAAGCATTTACCGGCGGTGCAGAAAAATATCTGTGGATTCCTCCATCACTGCCATATTATGAGATGCAGGGAGCATATAAAAACAGCAAAGGCTTTTCAAAAATACTTGTATTTTCTGCATGGGAGATGGTTCCACGAATGATAGGTGCGCTTGTTTCCTATGAGGCGGAAAGACTTACAGTTGGAAAACTGGTACATCAGATAAAGAATCAGGATAAGAAGAATACGGGGTATTTTGCGGATGGTTCGAGACGATACCCGGTGGCAAGGCTCAGGTTTAATGTTTCAAATGGAAAAGTAAGAGGCATGAGCCTGTTTGCACTGCTTTATCCTTCAAAGACACTTTCTGATATGTATTTACCGATTGAGTCATTGAATAATCATGAATCATTAGAAGTAATAGAGAAATCTGTACGGCTGAAACTGAAAGAGAAGCTTGCGATAATCGAAGAAAAGTATGGTGATTCGGGTAACAATAAGGAAGATGCCAGGTGGTATTATCTTGCACCGATGCTCATGGATGGAGTCATCTATGCAAAGCATTGGATAGAGGATATTGTGTGGGAAATGAATACAGACGAAGAGGATACAACATCTGAGGTCAGAAGCAGTTCAAAGGATAAGAGAAATAAGGGCTTTATTGCTCATATTGATAAGCTAAGAAGTTATTTGGATGCCCCGGAGGAGATTCATCTTGGAAGAAAGCCGGAGGATCTTCTGGAAACATTGGTAAATATGGTACTGGGTTCGCCAGCAATATGCATTTATCGTTCTAATGGAAGAAGCACAGCCAGAGCAACATCGCTTGCAAAGGTATTTGTCAATAATTTCAATTTGCCGGAGTCAACAGCTATCATTGATCTTGCTTATGGCAGATGCAGGGATGATAATTCCCATTGGCAGAATGTACTTAAATACTGTAAAGATGGCTGTTTTCAGGCAATGATTGATGAATATATCCATATGCTGAAAGAAACAGCAGGTTTTCAGTCGGATGGAAATCAGTATCAGATTGTGCATGACATGATGATGGATTCATTGAAGATACATACAGCCACCTATATCGCTGATACTTATCCTGATTTCAAAAAACGTATTAACGGAGCTGACAGGAAGAGTGATGGATGTCGAATAAGGTCGAGTTATGCAGTTGGATTTACAAAGGATGCAGGAGATAATTCCAAGGTAGTCATGCGTAAAGAAAATATCAGAAATGCCTTTAACTCACCAATGCGTCCATTTGTGCTCGCTACAACATCAATCGGACAGGAAGGATTGGATTTTCATAATTATTGTCGTGTGATTATGCACTGGAATCTTCCAAGTAATCCCATAGATGTAGGACGGATTTTGCGGACATTCAAAATAAAAAAGAATGTGGAGGTAACAGACAATGGCAAAATCATTATTTGAGGAACTGGGCGGCAAATACGAAAGGCAAGGGGATTATTTGATACCGTGCTTAACTGTACCCGCCGAAGAAGAACAGGCAATAGGCATCTGGGGGCAACGGCATTTAGATTATCTAAAACAGTACCGTAAAGTTACATACACCAATCTTCTTACAAGCGGCAGGCTAAACGCCTACCTTGCCGACATCA